>NZ_JBQENT010000016.1:0-97460 GCF_052044855.1 Metabacillus sp. 22489 | reverse complement strand
GATTTCCCATCACATTAGTGAGTAAGAACCCTGAAAGATGATCAGGTTGATAGGTCTGAGGTGGAAGCGTGGTGACACGTGGAGCTGACAGATACTAATCGTTCGAGGACTTAACCTAAATTAAAGGCGGAAGAGGCCAGTATGGCTTCTGGAGCTAGATATAAAGAGCGTTAAACTAAGTGAATGAATATTAAAAATCGTTATCTAGTTTTGAAGGAATATTTTCTTCAAAAAAGACTTGAAAAATTCTTCTAAGATAGTATAATAGTCTTTGTCACAATTGTCTGGTGGCGATAGCGAAGAGGTCACACCCGTTCCCATGCCGAACACGGAAGTTAAGCTCTTCAGCGCCGATGGTAGTTGGGGGACTCCCCCTGTGAGAGTAGGACGTTGCCAGGCTATTATATTATTCCGCAGTAGCTCAGTGGTAGAGCTATCGGCTGTTAACCGATCGGTCGTAGGTTCGAATCCTACCTGCGGAGCCATTTTGGAGAGCTGTCCGAGTGGCCGAAGGAGCACGATTGGAAATCGTGTAGGCGGCGAAAGCTGTCTCAAGGGTTCAAATCCCTTGCTCTCCGCCACTACTGATAAAACAAACTTTGGCCCGTTGGTCAAGCGGTTAAGACACCGCCCTTTCACGGCGGTAACACGGGTTCGAATCCCGTACGGGTCACCATATATGGAGGATTAGCTCAGCTGGGAGAGCATCTGCCTTACAAGCAGAGGGTCGGCGGTTCGATCCCGTCATCCTCCACCATTAAATGTTAAACATACTATTATCGCGGGGTGGAGCAGTCTGGTAGCTCGTCGGGCTCATAACCCGAAGGTCGCAGGTTCAAATCCTGTCCCCGCAACCAATTTAAGTTAATTAAATGGTCCGGTAGTTCAGTTGGTTAGAATGCCTGCCTGTCACGCAGGAGGTCGCGGGTTCGAGTCCCGTCCGGACCGCCATTCTAAATTTATTACTATTTATAAAATGTTAATTAAGTCTAGAGTAAAAGGGTTTCGATAAGCGAGAAGATCAAGGAAGCGAATGAATGAACACCGGAGCGTATTTGAATACGTGAGGATGTGAATGAATGAGCTGACGCAGAGATTCGAAGTTTAGCGGAAGCCGAAAACATTAAGGCTCGGTAGCTCAGTTGGTAGAGCAATGGACTGAAAATCCATGTGTCGGCGGTTCGATTCCGTCCCGAGCCACCTTTTGTTTGCCGGTGTAGCTCAATTGGTAGAGCAACTGACTTGTAATCAGTAGGTTGGGGGTTCAAGTCCTCTCGCCGGCACTGTTTCACCAATATGGAGGGGTAGCGAAGTGGCTAAACGCGGCGGACTGTAAATCCGCTCCTTCGGGTTCGGCAGTTCGAATCTGCCCCCCTCCACCATTTAATATAGGGGCATAGTTTAACGGTAGAATAGAGGTCTCCAAAACCTTTGGTGTGGGTTCGATTCCTACTGCCCCTGCCAATTAAATAATGGCGGCTGTGGCGAAGTGGTTAACGCATCGGATTGTGGTTCCGACATTCGTGGGTTCGATTCCCATCAGCCGCCCCATTAATCAGTGGGCTATAGCCAAGTGGTAAGGCAACGGACTTTGACTCCGTCATTCGTTGGTTCGAATCCAGCTAGCCCAGCCATTTTTTTATTACACATTTTTGATTCTCTTGCATAGGCTAGAGTATACAAATTTTATAATTGTCAGCGCGGAAGTAGTTCAGTGGTAGAACACCACCTTGCCAAGGTGGGGGTCGCGGGTTCGAATCCCGTCTTCCGCTCCAGTTTAAAATGGCGGCATAGCCAAGTGGTAAGGCAGAGGTCTGCAAAACCTTTATCACCGGTTCAAATCCGGTTGCCGCCTCCATTTAAACTAACCCTTGCCGGGGTGGCGGAACTGGCAGACGCACAGGACTTAAAATCCTGCGGTAGGTGACTACCGTACCGGTTCGATTCCGGTCCTCGGCACCATTTGAATTTTATTTTGCTTTGCCAGTGTGGCGGAATTGGCAGACGCGCACGACTCAAAATCGTGTTCCTTCGGGAGTGTCGGTTCGACCCCGACCACTGGTATTATGTAACGATTGTAAATGAGATTAATTCGACGTTTCTTACGTATTGTAAGGAGCGTTTTTTATTTATCTCCAATACTATCCTTCAATTTCTTAGCAATAAATTTAAATAAAGCGTGGGATAAAGTATGTGATTCTATCCCCATCCTAATGATAATAGTATTTCTAACAATATACAGTGGTAATCTAGATAATGTACCTAAACTATGAGCAAAACTGTCTTTATTGCTCTGTTTCCTTTGCATTTTTTATTTAGTAATAGTAAAGTTTATAATGTTCTAAATTAAAGTCTGATAAAAAGTCATTAAGCATGCTTTAAGTGTAAAAAAGCGGAACATTTTCACTTTTTAATATAGAGACGAAGGTTTGACCAGGTATTTGATGATGAAAGGATTTGAGTTTGAATATGAAAGATAATTTTTGGCGTGAATTACCACGACCTTTTTTTGTACTGGCACCAATGGAAGATGTGACAGATGTTGTTTTTCGCCATGTGGTGAGTGAAGCAGCTAGACCTGATGTGTTTTTTACTGAGTTTACAAACACGGAGAGTTATTGCCACCCAGATGGAAAACAAAGTGTGCGTGGACGTTTGACTTTTACCGAGGATGAACAGCCAATTGTTGCACATATATGGGGGGATAAGCCAGAGTATTTTCGGCAAATGAGTATTGGGATGGCGGAGCTTGGATTTAAGGGTATCGATATCAATATGGGCTGTCCTGTAGCTAATGTGGCGTCTAAAGGTAAGGGAAGTGGCCTTATCCTTCGTCCAGAGGTTGCCGCTGAAATTGTACAAGCTGCAAAAGCAGGGGGCTTACCTGTAAGTGTGAAGACTCGACTTGGTTACACATATGTAGACGAGTGGAAGGATTGGTTAACACATATTTTGAAACAGGATATCGCTAATCTTTCAATCCATCTACGGACTAGAAAAGAAATGAGCCAAGTAGATGCTCATTGGGAGTTGATTCCGGAGATTAAGAAACTACGTGACGAGATTGCGCCAGATACACTGTTAACAATCAATGGGGATATTCTTGACCGTCAAACTGGCTTGAAGCTCGCTGAACAGTATGGTGTTGATGGAGTTATGATTGGCCGTGGAATATTTAAAAATCCATTTGCCTTTGAAAAAGAGCCAAGAGAGCATACTAGTCAGGAATTGCTTGATTTGTTAAGATTGCACCTTGACCTCCATGATAAATATTCAACTGAATTAGAACCACGTCGATTTAAACCTCTTCATCGCTTTTTTAAGATTTACGTCAAAGGGTTTCGTGGAGCAAGTGAATTAAGAAATCAATTGATGAACACAAAATCAACGGATGAAGTACGTGAATTGCTTGATACTTTTGATTATCATGTTGAGGATACGGAACAGTAAAAATGTGACCCAAAAGTAGCTGTTCTTCACATGATAACAAATATAATGTAGTATCCTTCCTATCAATAGACTATAATGCCCAGGATTTAAAGTAAACTTAAATAATGTTTAAATCAAAAACCCGGTTAAATTTCACTTTTTGTGGAACTTCACCGGGTTTTATTCATTAAAAAAGTTTAGCACCTGAAAAAAGAATAAAATCATACTATATAGTTCAGATTAAAGGGAAAAATCATCTTTAATTAGATTTGCATGGTTTGGCAGCCGATTTAAATAATGAATAAGGAGGAGTTTTCATGAAGAAGTTAATCATCATGTTTATACTTTTAATGATGTTCATTCCAACTGCCTGTTCAGATAATGATAATCGGACAAATGAAGAAAAGGATACTACTCAAGAAAAGAAAGAAGGTACTGAACAACAGAACGTAGATGTCGATAAAGGTCTTTTAAATGTAGAAATAACGGTACCAGCTACCATATTTGAGGGAGAAGATATTGATACTGTTATTTCAAATGCTAAAAAAGAGGGTGTAAAAGAGGTTGTAAAGAATGATGATGGCTCTCTCACATATAAAATGTCCAAAGAAAAGCATAAAGAAATGGTAGGAGAATTAGAAGCTGAGATAAATAAAACAATCCAAGAAACAAAGAAAAGTGGAGAATATAAATCAATTAAAGATATTACCCATAATGATACATTTTCTGAATTTATAGTTGTTGTAGACAGAGATGCTTATGAAAACAGTTTGGACGGTGTTGCAATACTTGGCCTAGGGATGTCAGGAGTCATGTATCAGACATTTAATGGCGGTGAGCCAAATAGCAACAAAGTGACCATTACTATAAAGGACCAAACTACTGAAGAAGTTTTTGATGAAATCATTTATCCAGATGCTTTAGAACATGATAACGAAAAATAAATGCTGTAAGAAAATATAATAAGGACATTTTGTTTAGTTTAGGTTGATTTCTACTACAGAGTACTCTCTTTTGTAACATAAAATAAAGCCGTGTATAAACCTATGAATAACATGCATACATTGAAATTAATTTTACTTATGATTATATTTATTAACACATAAGTCTAAAACGTGGATGTTCGTGTTGGGGAGAGTAAAAATTACTTCACCCCAACATTTGACGTTGAACCGAAACAATAAATTAGACATTAGCTACTTGCTATAATAATACTTCTTTCCTAACAAATATTACCTAAAAATATTCTTTTAATCTATTAAATATCAAATTGACAAGTAGAAATCACCTATGCTAGACTTGTGATTGAGGATTGTTACCGCTTTATTGTGGGCTATACCTATTTTTTGTTGTAGATGATGAATTTATAAAGAATAGGGACTATCTATGAATGTATATAAAGTAATTAATAATAATATCGTATTGTCTAGGAATCAAGATAATCAGGAAATTGTCGTTATGGGTAAGGGGCTCGGCTTTAAGAAAAAGGTCGGCGATGTAATTGATGAAACTCGAATTGAGAACATTTATCTCAGTTCAAAAGAGTGGAATGTCAATAAATTAACCCAAATGCTTTCTTCGATCCCGATGGAACACATTCAGGTAGCCAATGAAATCATTAGCTTTGCGAAAGTTTCACTTGGTAAGAAACTAAGTGAAAATATCTTCTTAACATTGACCGACCATATTAGTTATGCGATTGAGCGCTATCAGAATGGCATGGAAATTAAGAATGCCCTTCTATGGGAAATCAAGAGGTTTTATAATCATGAGTTCTTGATTGGAAAAGAAGCGTTATCAATTGTTAGAAACCGACTTGGGGTTGAGTTACCAGAAGATGAAGCTGGTTTTATTGCTTTGCATATCGTAAATGCTGAGCTTGATATGGGACAAGTAAGCCGAGTTTCTGAAATAGCAAAGGTTATCCAAAATATCCTTAGTATTATAAAATATCACTTCAAAATTGAATTGGACGAGTATTCGCTAAATTATGAACGATTTATCACACACTTGAAATTTTTCTTTCAACGATTGTTTAGTGGTGTTAAATTGGATGATGCTGGGACGTCAAGTTTCATTTTCATGTTAAAGGAAAAGTATACAAACGAGTACGCCTGTGCATTGAAAATTAGGGAGTATATTAAAAAGGAATTTGGAAGAGACCTAGAGGAAGATGAGCTAATCTACCTGACGATTCATATAAAAAGAATAACGAGTGATTAGGATTGTTACTGTCATGCAGGCTATACCTAAATGAACCCTTTATTTAAAGAGGGATTCATTTAGGTATTTTTTTATTCATTTTTATCTGCAACAAGTCATTTTAGGTTATGTGAGAATGGAGGATAAAACGGATGAACTATCAAGAGTTAGCGAAATTAATCATCGACAAAGTCGGTGGTGAGGGAAATATCAAAAGTTTGACTCACTGTGCCACACGTTTGCGTTTTAATTTAAAGGATGACCAAAATCCAGATGAGCAAACATTAAAAAGTACTCCTGGTGTAATGGGAGTTGTAAACAAAGGCGGACAATATCAAGTTATTATTGGTAGCGATGTCGCAAATGTTTATAAAGAGATTGCTAAGCAAACAAATATTTTGAATGAAGGTGAAGGGACTAAGGAGGAAGATAAACGTTCTCCTTTTGCCAAAGTGATTGATACGATTACAGGAATTTTCACCCCGATTCTTCCTGCAATTACAGCTGCAGGGATGCTAAAAGCAGTTTTATCTCTGTTAGTCGTATTTAATGTTTTAACAACGGAAAGCCAAAGCTATCAAATAATGAATTTCATGGCAGATGCCGCTTTCTACTTTTTACCTATCTTGCTAGCAGCGTCTTCTGCACAAAAATTTAAAACCAATATGTACTTAGCTATGATGGTTGGAGGAATATTACTGCATCCAACTTTTATTACGATGGTGACTACAGCAAAAGAGACTGGAGATGCGATTCAACTTTTTGGACTTCCTATCTCTGCTGTATCCTATTCATCTTCTGTTATCCCGATTATTCTTTCTGTATGGTTTATGTCTTATATTGAACCGATTGCAGATAAAGTTTCACCTAAGGCGATTAAGTTCTTTAGTAAACCATTGATTACGATCTTTATCGTGGGAACAGTTAGTTTGGTTGTTTTAGGGCCAATTGGTTATATGATAAGTGATGCAATTTCAAACGGTATAACAACATTAGAATCTGTAAGTCCATGGATCGTTCCATTATTAGTTGGAACATTTAGTCCATTGCTTGTCGCAACAGGTACTCACTACGGTCTAGTTCCAATTGGAATTAACAACCGGATGACAACAGGTTATGATACAGTAATTTATCCTGGAATGCTTGCTTCAAATGTAAGTCAAGGTGCTGCTGCTATTGGAGTTGGTTTAAAATCGAAGGATAGTACGATTAAGCAATTAGCTTATTCTGCGGGCTTGACTGGTCTGTTTGGTATTACGGAGCCTGCTTTGTATGGAGTTAACTTACGCTTTAAGACACCACTATACGCTGCAATGATCGGTGGCGGAGTTGGTGGATTATTTATGGGTATTCTTAGAGTACGAAACTTTTCTGGTGGTTCACCAGGTCTTCTAACATTACCTAGTTATATTGGAGATAACACATTAAGTTTCTTCTATTATGCATGTATTGGTGCAGCTATCAGTATTGTCGTAACATTTATCGCAACGTTAATCCTATATAGGGACCCAGTTGTTGAAGAAACATCTGAAGAACCAATTAAACCGGTAACGAATGCAAAATTAAATATTAATGGCGCAACGATTTTATCGCCGATGCAAGGGACTTTACACAGCTTAAAGCATGTAGATGATGGCATGTTTTCCGAAGAAATTTTAGGACAAGGTGTAGCGATTGAACCATCTGAGGGTACCGTTGTTTCACCTGTCAATGGTACAGTTAGTGCAGTGTTTGATTCAAAACATGCAGTCGGTATTACGAGTGAAGATGGTCTAGAACTATTAATTCATGTTGGAATCGATACTGTTCAGTTGAATGGGGAAGGGTATGAGTATTTCATTCAAAAGGATCAAAAAATTCAAGTAGGTGACAAGCTAATTCAGTTTGACCTTGAAGGAATTAAAGCAAAAGGATATAAGACGATTACTCCTGTCGTGATTACAAACTCAGCTGAGGTTGGAGATATTTTAACAGCAAATGAAAGCCCAATTAAATTTGGTGAAGAAATCATTAAAGTCATGAAGTAGGAGGAGAACTAATGGGATTTAGAGAAGATTTTTTATGGGGCGGTGCAACTGCTGCAAATCAATGTGAAGGTGGATTTGACCAAGGTGGCAGAGGGCTAGCAAATGTGGACGTCATTCCAACTGGTCCAGACCGTCGAAGTATCATTACTGGTAAAAAGAAAATGTTTGCTTTTGAGGAAGGATATTTTTATCCTGCAAAAGAAGCGATTGATATGTATCATCGTTACAAAGAAGATATCGCCTTATTCGGTGAAATGGGCTTTAAAACGTATCGATTATCGATTGCATGGAGCCGTATCTTTCCGAAAGGTGATGAGCTGGAGCCGAATGAAGAAGGTCTAAAATTTTACGAAGACCTATTTAAGGAATGCCATAAATATGGAATCGAACCTTTAGTGACAATTACCCACTTTGATTGTCCAATGCATTTGATTGAAACGTACGGTGGCTGGCGAAATCGGAAGTTAATTGATTTTTATAAACGCTTATGTACAGTATTGTTTACTCGATATAAGGGACTTGTTAAGTACTGGCTTACTTTTAATGAAATCAATATGATTCTTCATGCACCATTTCTTGGAGCAGGGATTTGCTTTGAAGAAGGTGAAAATGAGGAGCAAGTAAAATATCAAGCAGCACATCATGAGCTTGTGGCAAGTGCAGAAGCTACAAAAATCGCACATGAAATCGATCCTGAGAATAAAGTAGGATGCATGTTAGCAGCAGCGAGTTATTATCCTTATAGTTGCCGACCAGAAGATGTCTGGGAAGGAAAGAAAAAGGATCGAGGCAATTACTTTTTCATTGATGTGCAATCAAAGGGTGCTTATCCTGCTTATGCATTAAAAGAATTAGCTAGAAAGAACATTGTGATAGACATGAAGCCTGAGGATTTAGAAGTATTAAAGAATCATACTGTTGACTTCATTTCATTCTCTTATTATGCTTCACGTGTTGCAGCAGCTGAAGATTCTAATGTAGAAAAGACGGCAGGCAATTTGTTCCCGACTGTAAAGAATCCATACCTCCAAGCAAGTCAATGGGGTTGGCAAATTGATCCTTTAGGTCTGCGTATTACGATGAACGATTTGTATGATCGTTATGAGAAGCCTTTATTCATTGTTGAAAATGGGTTAGGTGCAGTAGATATACCAGATGAATCAGGATATGTAGAGGATGATTATCGGATTGAGTATTTAGCAGCACATATTCAAGCTATGAAAGATGCTGTTGATGAAGATGGTGTTGATCTTCTTGGCTACACATCCTGGGGCTGCATCGACCTAGTATCAGCAGGCACTGGTGAGATGAAGAAACGCTATGGCTTTATCTATGTAGACCGTGACAATGATGGAAGAGGAACTTTAAAAAGAACGAAGAAGAAGTCATTTCATTGGTATAAAAAAGTGATTGCAACAAATGGGGAAGATTTATCGAATCAATAGTAGTAAATGAATCATTCTATCATTTTTACCATCTTTTGCAGAGGTGGGAATGTTGATAGGAGCTAGTAATCATTTCTTGATAGAAGGATGTACTTTAAAAGGTACATCCTTTTTTTATATAGGAACAGTGAAAGTATAGTATTGTATTGGTATAAGATTATTTGGCTCAATTGATTAAAAATGACCACGGATTAGTTTATTAACAGCATAATAAAGGGACTTTTGGAATAGTAAGAAATTGTTAAAGCTAACTATAAAGTATCTGGAAATATTAAATTATTTACTAAAATAGTATTTTGATGATAAAATTGAAATAGTTCGTTTTTTGCTTAATCTTATTTTAAGAGCGGGGGACCCAAATTTTTTCTGCGGATAGTTCCGCTATTGGTGAATTCTTTAAAAAGAAGGGGCTCGTTGTTTCCCGTAGTCCTAACCTGAAAGCTAACCTCGTAAGCGATTGAGAGGAAACAGTAGGATAGAGAATGGTGAATCGGCATTAGCCGTTTTTTTGTGTGAAATATCGTATCTATTTGTTTCCCTTGCCTGAGACATTCGTTTATATAAAATCAACAAGAAGGTGGGGTAATTAATGAAAAAATTCAAATTAAGCTTAGCAAGTCAAATTTTTATCGGTCTTATATTAGGTATAATCATCGGTGGAATTTTCTATGGAAGTGAAACGGCACAAAGCGTTTTACAGCCATTTGGGGATCTGTTTCTCCGTTTAATTAAAATGATTGTCGTGCCAATTGTCCTTTCTAGTATTATCGTTGCGATTGCAGGTGTTGGTGATTTAAAATCTGTTGGTAAGCTAGGAGCTAAATCACTTACTTATTTTATAGGGATGACATTGATTGCAATAGCTGTCGGACTTATAGCAGCGAATATCTTCCAGCCTGGTGCTGGTTTAAATATGGACAAGCTGGAGCATACTGATATTTCAAATTATGTTGAAACATCAGAAGAGCAAGAAGGAAAAACAATTGCCGAAACACTTCTTCATATTGTTCCGACAAATCCAATTAGTGCAATGGTTGAAGGCGATATGCTTGCGATTATTTTCTTTGCTGTCGTTTTCGGTATTGGAATTGCAGCTATTGGAGATAAAGGAAAACCGGTTTTACGTTTCTTTGAAGGTACGGCAAGTGCAATGTTTTATGTGACAAACTTATTTATGAAATATGCGCCAATTGGTGTGTTTGCATTAATCGGGGTAACGATTTCTAAATATGGTTTTGCATCACTTATTCCATTAGGTAAATTAGCTCTTACTGTTTATGGAACAATGATTTTCTTTGTCATTGTGGTCTTAGGCATAATGGGTAAAATTGTTGGGTTCAGTATCTTTAAATTATTGAAGATGATTAAAGAAGAGTTAATTTTAGCATTTTCAACATCAAGTTCGGAAACGGTACTTCCGAAAATTATGGACAAAATGGAGCAAGCAGGAAGTCCAAAGCATATTGCGACTTTTGTTATTCCAACAGGTTACTCGTTTAATTTAGATGGTTCTGTTTTATATCAAGCAATCGCATCATTATTTATTGCGCAAATGTTTGGCATTGAACTAAGCATTGGCCAACAAATAACCCTAATGCTTGTCTTGATGGTAACCTCTAAAGGTATGGCAGGAGTACCTGGTGTCTCATTCGTTGTTCTATTAGCAACATTTAGCACAATTGGTTTACCTGCTGAAGGATTAGCGATTATTGCTGGTATTGACCGAATTCTAGATATGGGACGTACTGCGGTGAACGTAGTAGGAAATTCATTAGCAGCGATTGTTGTCGCTAAATGGGAAGGGCAATTTAACCCTCCTCTTGAAAACATGAAAGATGCTTCATAAAATTGTCTCAGCAAGCATGAAAAGCTGTGAAATTAAGACCTTCAACGTTAATGTTGAAGGTCTTTTTTGTGAGATGATTCTGGGATTACCTTTTCAGTAAAACACTCGTAGTAAGAGCCAAAACCGTATGAGCTAAATACAGTTCTATCAACGTTTCTTACATTTAGTAGGAACGTTTTTTATTTATCACAAATATGAAGCGCTTATACGGACTTTTCATGAAATGCTTAGTGATGTTGTTAGCGAATATAGTGCTCTCCTCTACTTTTCTATATTTTGAAATGATAATGGGAATTAAGCTTTTAATTATTTTGTAGGATAATATCTAATTTTAAGTGTATTTTGACTTAAAAATAAATGAAACAATGCTACTATAAAAAATTTCCAAAAATGGAACGATATTAAAAGGGAGAGTGAGGGGTGAATGCATTCATAAACTTTTATTTATATACTTCCTTTACTTTTAAAGAAGTCATCAAAAAATATAGGGTAGGTGGGGCATATTGGCAAAGTTATTGTTTGTAACAGACTTATACTATCAAGCGAAAGGAGCAAGAGTGTATTATGAGGAGGATTTATTTCTAACTTCTCAATTAAGGAAAGATTTTCAAGTTGTCATTTGTCATCCTAAGGATACCGAAATGTTTGAAAAGGACTTTGACTTAATCGTGTTTCGAAATGCTGGACCAGTAATTAATTTTAAGGACCAATATCAGTCATTTCGCCATAGAGTTGTTGCAAATCAGTTAAAAACCTACAATTCATTCAATGGGAAAGGTGACATGGATGGGAAGGATTATTTAATTGAGTTGACGAAAAATGGGTTTCCGGTTATTCCGACCATTAATTCCTTAGACGATTTGAAAAATCTTCCTGATGTAGAAACGTACATCATAAAACCAAAGGATGGGGCAGATTCAATCGGCTTCGAATTTGTTCATAAAAGTGAGCTTGATACGAAGATTGACGCAAACGAAAAAAATATGTTAGTACAGCCTTTTATTAATTTTGAATATGAGGTCTCCTTCTATTTTATTGACAAAGAATTTCAATATGCTCTTTATGCTCCAGACAAAAGCAAAAGATGGGAATTAAAGGAGTATATTCCTACGAAGCAGGATTTACAGTTTGCCGAGCGTTTTATTGAATGGAACAATCTTGATTGGGGAATTGAACGAGTGGATGCTTGTCTAACTAAAGAGGATCAGCTTTTATTAGTCGAACACGAGGATTTAAATCCTTACTTATCTTTATCCTTGCTACCACCGAAAGTATGCGATAGCTTTGTGGAAACATTTAAAAAATCATTAATAAAGGCACTAGAATTGAGTCAGCATGAAAAAATTTTAATAGCAAAATGATTGATAGTTTTTGCATTTATACTGGATTCTATTAAAAAGTTATAACAAAAAAACTTGTTAGGTGGTTTTTGTATGAATATAACAGTATCTGATAGAATGAGTTTTTTTCAGCCATCAATCTTTAGTGAATTGGCATCATATAAGCAACAAAAGCTTGCAGAAGGTGCTTTTATTATTGATTTAAGTATTGGGAGTCCAGATTTAGCCCCTCCATCCTATATTACAGAAACGTTAGCTGAAGAGGTTATGAAGCCTGGTCAGTATGGATATGCAATAACTGGGACAAACGATCTTAATGATGCATTCTCCAGCTTTTATAAGAAAAAATATCAAGTCGCACTAAATCCAGAAGAGGTTTTACATGTTATGGGATCTCACGATGGCCTTGTCCATTTACCAATGGTTTTTGCTAATCCTGGTGATCTCATTTTAGTACCAGATCCAGGGTATGTTGGCTATGCTGCGGGAATAGCGCTGGCAGGAGCTAAGCCATACTTAATGCCTTTGAAAAAGGAAAACGACTTTTTACCAGATCTTTCAGCAATACCAGATCATATTGCTAAATTAGCAAAAATCATGATATTGAATTTTCCTGGTAATCCAGTTCCAGCAATAGCTAGTAAGGAATACTTTGAAGAGGTTGTCGCATTTGCAAAAAAACATAATATTATAGTGCTTCATGACTTTGTCTATTCAGAGGTGTATTTTGATGGGAAGGAATCAATTAGTTTCTTATCAATTGATGGAGCCAAAGATGTCGGGGTTGAGCTATTTTCTTTCTCTAAAAATTATAATATGGCAGGTAGTCGAATTGGGTATTTGGCTGGTAACAAGAAAATTATCCAAGCGATGTATCAATTTAAAAGTAATTTAGATTATGGAGTATTTTTACCTATTCAAAAGGCAGCAATTCAAGCATTGAAAAAAGGGGAAGAATACAGTGAAACCATTCGAAAAATCTATCAGGAAAGACGAGATATTTTAGTAAATGGCTTAAATGAAATAGGATGGGAAGTCATGAATCCTAAGGCAGGAATGTTTGTCTGGGCTGAAGTTCCCAGAGGCTGGACATCTATTGAATTTGCCTATGCATTAATTGAGAGGGCAAATGTCGTTGTAACCCCTGGTAATGCCTTCGGACCAAATGGGGAAGGATATGTAAGAATTGCTTTAGTGCAAGATATTGATAAACTTAAAATGGCAATTTCTAATATTGAAAAAGCGGGTTTATTGCAAGTAGGTGTCGTGTAGTTTTTTAATAGATTAATTATGGGGAGACAGTTAGCAGAAATGGCTAGCTGTCTTTTTATTTCAACTAGATTATAAAAATGTCAATTTACTCAAGAATACAGTCGGATATAGAGTTTTTAATTTACTGAAAGTGAAAAGTTAAAATCTATGAAAATATGACTACAAATTTTAACAAATAAATCCATAAGTGTACAAAAAAGGTTTATAATAATCAAGATAATATATTTGGGGGAGGTTAATTTATGCAAAAGTGGATTGGTAAAAGACCAACAATGAGTCAAAAGGCTCTAGTATCTAAGTATGAAAAATTATTATTGCAAGCACAAGATACAATATTAAATCCGACTGAAAAAATTTTAAAAGCTATTGAGACAGAATGTGATAAAAAAAGTGGTCGAGAATTAGATGGAGTATTAGTGTTAACAACGGAATCTGTAGTATTTATCTCAAAAAGTGAAAATATGGTATATAAATACTCTCAGATTAATGATATTGATGTTCAATCTGACGGAAAAGATAAAAATGAGTGGCAAATAACACTTCAAATTGGTCGTTCAAGGCGAACATTTGATGATATTAAGAAAAATGATGATAGCCAAGAATTTGTTGAAATTTTAGAACATATGATTACAAATAAAGCTCAAGAAATTCTTACAACTGTTACTCATGATTTTGATTATTTTTTACATGCTGAAACCTTAGAAGATTTACGAAAACGTGAGATTAAAATTACGTCATTTCTTTTGAAAAGAGATGATATGGGACATACAAAAAATGGTGAGAGATTATTGCGTGAAAAGCATAAGGGCGCAGAATTAATTATTGAAGGTTTTTATCAAGATACGCAGAAAAAGGGTAACTTTATTGTAGTTGATACTAATATACTATTATATGAATATGATAATAAGGAACGAAAAGCTAAACTAATTAACACATGGTCTTATAATTTCTTTGCTAACGCAGTTATCGACTACTTTGCAATTAAAACAGTAATAAGTAATGATGAAGGCAAGTTAGTATTAAATAGTTCAGGTAAAGCTTTTGTTAATATTCTATCGAAGGGAAATATCCCTTTTAAATATAAAAAAAGAAAGTGGTATCAAAAAATACTTGGCTTTCGAAGTGGAAAGTGGTGGAAAAGAACAATTGCTTCGCTTTTTTACCTATTCATTTTGCTAATTATTATCGGAATAACTTTTGGAGAAGATTCTACAGAAAAGGCTTCTATTAAATCAACTACTGAGGTAACAGATTCCGAAACAGAGGAAGTTGAAGAAGAGGCACGTCTAGCGGAGGAAAAACGTAAACAAGAAGAAGAAGCACGTCTAGCAGAAGAAAAACGTAAACAAGAAGAAGAAGCACGTCTAGCAGAAGAAAAACGTAAACAAGAAGAAGAAGCACGTCTAGCAGAAGAAAAGCGCAAACAAGAGGAAGAGGCACGTCTAGCAGAAGAAAAGCGCAAACAAGAGGAAGAGGCACGTCTAGCAGAAGAAAAGCGTAAACAAGAGGAAGAGGCACGTCTAGCAGAAGAAAAACGTAAACAAGAAGAAGAAGCACGTCTAGCAGAAGAAAAACGTAAACAAGAAGAAGAGGCACGTTTGGCAGAGGAAAAGCGCAAACAAGAAGATGTACAGATGGCAGAGATACAGAAGCAGGAACAACAGACAAACGTATATTATAAAAACTGTACACAAGCAAAGGCAGCAGGTGCTGCGCCAATTCATAAAGGTGAGCCAGGATACGCCAAACATCTTGATAGAGATGGAGATGGAATTGGTTGTGATAGATAATAATTAGTTAAAAAGGAATTTAGGTTTTATAAGTAGATATCCAGTAAATGGATCGTAGCTAAATATTTTTATAAAGTAGTACTTATCCAATTTTAAGTGAAGATAAAAAATGTAAGGAGCGCCATTAAGCGCTCTTTTTTAAATTGATTTAAGGCAAAATAAAAAAGCTGTTGAGTACTTGATGAAAAGGGTTGCAAAGACTCAATGAAGGAAACTTTAAAACATCAAAGTAGATGCATAGTCCAAACAGGCATATCCAATATGAGTTGAAATACACGTATACAATGTCGAAAAGTTTCCCAATAATATTGCGATTACAACGTTTTAAAGCTGTAGGAAATTAAAGGAAACTGTTATATAATCGTAAGTAATAACGAATCAAATACTTAAATAACGCAAAAATTACGCAGCTATGAAAGGAATACGATATTTAAAATGTGTACCTCACTAAATAGATTATTCGATTTTGTAACGTGTCTAGACGAAAAGGCATTAAGGGACGAAAGGCTATTAAATGCATTAATAGAGGCAGACTTGTTAGAACCGTTAAATGATGTGATTATGCGCAAATATGAATGTAATAGAAATGCTAGTTTAGGCGTCCATTAAGGGCGTCATTTTTTGTTCGCCCAGCATGGGCGAACTCTAACGGGTGAAAGTCCCGAGTATGGCCTGGTAGCGGCAAATACATAGCTGAAGGCAAGGGTGTCCATGGTGACGTGGAATCTGAAGGAAGCCCAAGGCAAACCTCTGGTCTGACGAACAGAAATCATATAAGAGGCACCGTATGAGGATAAGGCTGCAAAAGAAGTTGAAGTCCGATAGCTACTTTACATGCGTTGTATATATGGCAGATAGATGGAGGGAAAGAGTTCGCACCTTAACTGGGGAGGTCTCGCGGATCTACATCAAAATCCTATAGAGATATAGGACTGGACCGTGAGAAGTCAGCAGAAGCCATAGTAGTGAAGAGGTCAAACGAAAGTTAGAAAGAGCGAAGGGCTGAACAATTTTATCGTTATAGAAATCTCAATTGGGGAAGGAAACAGACCACTGGCAAACCGCGACAAAGTGGATACCGACCTACGTGAAAGAAAGGAAATAACAAGCATGCACGAAAGAAAACTACTCGACAAGATACTCGAGAAGGATAATTTAGACCAGGCAGTCAAGCTGGTTAAAAGAAACAAAGGCTCTGCTGGTGTTGATGGCATGGGTGTGGAGGAACTGGTTGGGTATATGGCACTGAATAAGGATGAAACTATTCGCCAAATCCGAAAAAGAGAATATAAACCCAGTCCTGTATTAAGGGTCGAAATACCAAAACCAAACGGTGGAACACGACTTTTAGGAATTCCGACTGTTCTAGATAGGGTTATTCAACAGGCAATTGCCCAAGTTTTAACCCCAATGTTCGATAAACAATTCAGTGAATATAGCTATGGTTTCAGACCAAGACGTTATGCCGAAATGGCTATCCTGAAAGCCTTAGAATACATGAATGATGGATATGAATGGATTGTAGATATCGACTTAGAGCGTTTCTTTGACACAGTACACCATGACCGACTAATGAATCTCCTATCGAGAACAGTGGATGATGGAGATGTCATTTCTCTTATTCGTAAATTCTTAGTAAGTGGTGTTCAAATAGACGAAGAATATAAAGAAACAATCATCGGCACCCCGCAAGGCGGAAACTTATCACCTTTACTAAGTAATATCATGCTTAATGAATTGGATAGAGAACTAGAAAATCGAGGACTGCGTTTCGTTAGATACGCAGATGATTGTATCATCATGGTCAAAAGTGAGATGTCGGCTAAAAGAGTCATGAGGTCTGTATCGAGATTTATTGAAGAGAAACTAGGGTTAACTGTAAATGTGGAGAAATCGAAAGTGACGAAACCTAATGACCCAGAGATGAAGTTCTTAGGGTTTGGATTCTTTAAAGATTATCAAGCTGATTTATACAAAGCAAAACCACACCAAAAATCCTTTGATAGTTTCAAATTCAAACTTAAACAACTCACAAAAAGGCATTGGAGTGTTAGTACAAAGTATCAAGTGGAGAGAATTAATCAGTTAATTAGAGGGTGGGTCAATTACTTTAGGGTCGGTTATATGAAGAAAGCACTTGGGAAAATAGATGCTCATACAAGATTTAGAATGCGAATGTGTATCTGGGAGAAATGGAAAACTGCCAAGAATCGTAGGAAAAATCTTATTAAACTGGGCATGGATAAATATAGTGCTTACAAAAATAGCCATACAAGTAAAGGACCAGCTCGAATAGCTTATACTTGGATACTCACGACGACAATAACCAATGAGAGATTAGCCAGATTCGGCCTAATCTCCAGTGAAAAACATTATATCAAAGTGCGTGGCTAATATAAAATTGAACCGCCGTATACGGAACCGTACGTACGGTGGTGTGAGAGGTCGGCACGGAAACGTGCCTCCTACTCGATTATTATCTTTTTAAGGTATTTTAAAGAAGGAAGTTTATTGAAACTTATTATTGAGAGTTGAAATTTTATATAGGTAAGTTAAGATTTTTAGAAGAGTTAAAGGATTCTAGGTAGTACGTTTCACAAGAATTTGAATGCTCATGAGGATAAAAACTCCCCCATGGTGCTAAAATAGTTTTGGTTCGCCACCCAAAACATCAGCATATGGAGGAATTTTAATGTCAAAAGACACTCATATTTAACATAAACAACATGGAATTGTAAGTATCGCGATAGAGCAGACGACCTGTTATCATGGATGGTTTTGACTGGATTAGGAATTTATCTGTGGATAACTATTAACGGTGCAATATTCTTAGGTGAATTAAAAGGTAAGGGTATATTCTATCGATAGACTGCGATAAAGCTCAATAAAGGGTTATATTAGGGAATCACTTACAATAAGCACATTTAAAGTCTGACCTGGAATCCATATGACAGAATCCCGAAACTTGCCTACAAATTTTGTGCCTATGGATTGAGACTAAAAAAATAAAACTATTTCATAGAATCTTAGATTTATTCGCCAGCACGAATGTTCTTAATTGATTTCTTTACTAATGTAAAGTTTTTAAACATTCGGACTCCACCATTTCCAATCGGTGCCTGAGCGACTAAACCAACCTTGATTGTCTTTTCAACTGGCAAACTGAAAAAACGCATCATATCAAATTTAATTCCATCTAATGAATAATGGAAAGAGAAAGCATTCCCTACCCTTGCTACTTGCAGCCATACTGTTTCACCCTCAATGTTACAACCATTTGCGTCGTCTGATGTATGATTTGTGACAACACTAACGACTGCATGTGTATCAAAATCTGTTTTTTCGAAGCAAGCTTTTGCCCAAATGTTGTCATCTTGCATTACCATAATACATGCCGCATCATACATATCCTTAAATTCATGAGAGACTTGAACGCGCATTACAAAATCTCCGCTTGCTTCAGTATAATAAAACGGAGCATTCAATAGATTTTGTGGCAACACGCCTGAATCTGAAACAACACCATTATTACAAAAAAAATCACTTTTGGCAGGCGCTTCTATAATCAATGTATCTTGACTAAATTCTGCCTTACTTTCATTAATCCACTTAAAACGATCAAATGAGTCTTTATTCATTTTATCTTTCCCTTTCTCATTCTGATTTGAATTGACAAGCTAATCTACAAGTAACAGTAATTTTGCTAGATATTTCCTAAAGTTCAATAAAAAGGGTGAAACCTTATTCCTCATATTATAACTTGCAGTATTTTTGTACAAGACATTTTTGTAAAAGAAGGACGGCTCTTATTTCCTTTTTTATAGATTATGATAGTTAGGCAGGAGATCTGTTCCTTTGACTCTTGATGTGACTGGCACCAAGAACTATGTTATTCTTTTCTATAGTGTTCTCCTTATAATTAGGGGAAGGACTACTTATTATTTATAAGTTTTTAATAGGTTATCAAACTAAAAATAACAATATATTAATTGATTAGATGCTAGTAATTAGGAGGAATTTATATTATGGAACAACGTAATGCACACTATTATATATCCAAACTTGGACTTGAAGCACATCCTGAGGGTGGATATTATAAAGAAACATTTAAATCAGGGGAGCAGACGACGGACAAGGAGTTATCGGTAAGCTTTGATGGGGTGCGGAAGCTTTATACGAGCATTTACTTTCTCTTAACTTCTAATAACATATCACATTTTCACCGTTTGAAATCAGATGAATTATGGTATTACCATGCCGGAAGTCCATTAACAATTCATATCATTCATGAAAATGGAGAATATGAAGAAATTAAGCTTGGATTAGATTTTGATAACGGAGAGGTACCACAAGCATTAGTTCCGAAAAACTCGATCTTTGGCTCTTCTGTTATGGATAACGATACATTTTCCTTAGTAGGATGCATGGTCTCACCTGGCTTTGAGTTTCAAGACTTTGAACTGTTCACACAAGCTGAGCTTTTATCAGCTTATCCCGAGCATAAGGATGTAATTATGAAGTTGGCCTATGAAGTGCTTCCTGAGTAAGAGGTAAGATGAATTTTTCTACAGACTGACAATTTCTCTTTTAGCCATCTTTAACACCAATCTTTCCCACTTAAATCATGCTGTTTTCTGTAAATTTTTGTTGAGTATTTGGTGTTAGGGATGGTCAACTATTACATGATTCACGTCTTCGAATTAGTAGTTATAGGATTTACCCTTTACATAATCTATCCCCATAATAACTAACCATATTAACATTCCCTACAAATATTCCAGCAAACATCACTATCAAATTTTTCGAAATTTCGTCATTTTTTTACAATGAATTAATACTAGGTTAATAGTAAAACGATAAAATGATAGAGGGGAAAAGTTTGTTGTGTATTTCAAGCGGGAAAATAGCAAGAAATAAACAATTTGGAACGGTTTATCTGTATATCCTTACATGAAGTGAATTAGCTTTTAAACACAGATTGATGGATGGACGTATTTTTGTTTTAGAGACGAATTAGTATTTGTTGTAAATGTCCGAATGTTGAAGAATACACCAAGTGGCATGCTTTCAAACAGTGCATTACAAAGATTGAATTGTAATCTGGATTAAGAGCTAACGTTCAGTTCAGTCCCTTATGGTTATAGCTGTCTAAACAAGTGTTAAATGAAGCTACAATTCAATGAAATTTCATCTTTAGGTCTACTTATGGTATTTTTAAAAACAATCATTACTAAAAAATAGAAGTGGATCAAGTAAATGCACGAACTTGCTGATTAAGAGATGTCGTATTAAAATTATGCGTTTTAATTGGAATCATCAGCACGAAACACATCGATAACTCCTTGAATTTTAAGGTAACATAATAAACCGTTCCAACAGCAAATTCCCCTAGAAAGTTCCCTGTACTGAAATTACAAGAGTTCTTAAGTGCATACCCCTTTCCTATTAAATGACTATTATCATACTGAAAAGAGGTTTAGTTATATAGAGGGAGCACTTTAGACAGTAATTTCGGTCTTGAAAGGCTGAAACGTTTTTCAAGTAGCAAGAGAAAAAAACAGAACCAATCTAAAAGGAGGAGAAACATGAAACGAAGACATAAGAAGAGTGCAAGTATTGTCATGGTACTTGTCCTACTTTTAAGCTTAGTTTCACCATTTGCTAATTCACATGCAAAGGCTGAAACTAGTGCGGATTTAATTATCTCAGAATATGTTGAAGGTTCTAGTTTTAACAAAGCCATTGAGTTATACAATGGAACGAGCGCAGAAATCGATTTAAGTGAATATACTCTTGAACATTATAATAATAGTGGAAGTGCCACAACCGGAACAACGACAACGGATAAGGTATTACCATTAGTGGGTAAGATTGCTGCTGGTGATACATACGTTATCTCGCGTTCAGATGCGAGTTCCGCTATTGTTGCTGTTGCTGATTATATTGATGAAAGCAAAAATGTCATTAATTTCAACGGTAACGATCAAATCGTTCTTAAGAAAAATGGAACGGTTGTGGATTCAATTGGACAAGTTGGATCAGTGGAAAATTCCCTTGCAGATGTTTCTCTAGTTAGAAATAGTAATATTCTAACAGGAGATACAACGATTGATGATGCTTTTGATCCTACTAAGGAATGGACGAATTTAGGGAAAGATAACTTTTCAAATTTAGGAACGCACACATTCGGTGAACCTTCTGAAGAGGAACCGACAGAACCGACAGAGCCTGAAGCACCAGCAGAAGCAATGACAGTTGCAGAAGCTCGTGAAGCAGGAGCAGGTAATATCGTAACAATTGAAGGTATCGCTACAACAAGGAATGGACTTTGGGGTTATGATACTTTCTATATGCAGGATGAAACAGCGGGAATGTTCGTTTATAGTAGCCCGAAAGATGTACAACCTGGGGATAAAGTAAAAATTACTGGTAAGTTATTAACTTATAAAAACGAATTAGAAATTCAACCAACGAGTATGGAGATTATTTCCTCTGGTAACAGTCTTCCAGAAGCTCAAGTTATCGCGCCAACAGCTGTTAACGAAGCAACTCAAGGGGAATTACTAAAACTAGAAAATATAACAATTACTAACCTTGAAAGCGATAGCTATGGAACTGCGATTTTCCAAGCAAAGACAGAATCAGGTGAACAGGTACGTGTTATTCATGATAATCGCACAGGTTCTGACTATAATGAACTGATTAAATACTATAAAGAAGGCGACAAAGTTCATTTAACAGGAATCGGCTCGATTGATAATGATGGATATCATTTAAAGACATTTGGTCTTGAAAGCTATGATTTAGTCAACAAACCAGCAGTATATGTAGAACAACCACAAGGCACTGTACCAGCGGGCACAAAAATTGAACTGAAATCTGGTATTGAAGGTGCTGTGATTTATTACACGACAGATGGAACAGAACCAACTACAGAAAGTACAAAATATGTGGAACCAATTGCCTTAAATACTGGAGACACAACGATTAAAGCGATTGCTGTTAATGGTGAGGAAGTAAGCGAAGTATTTAGCTTCACTTATACGATTTTAAATACTGAAGGCGTGAAAATTCGTGATATTCAAGGAAAAGGACATGTTTCAAAATATGACGGTTCTTCGGTAAAGGGTATTACGGGTGTTGTAACATATGTTATTAACGGATCATCTTTTATCATTCAAGATGAAAATGCCGACGATGACAATACAACATCAGAAGCGATTCAAGTGTACAAATCATCTTATGGAGTTTCTGTCGGTGATAAAGTATCAGTTGACGGAACTGTAGAAGAGTATGGTGGCGGTGCAAACCTTTCTAAAACTCAAATTAACGCAAGTTTAATAACAAAGACGGGAACGGCTGAGTTACCAGCGCCACTTGTCGTTGGAAAAGACATCATGCCTCCTAACAAAATCATTGATAATGATGAGATGAAATCATTTGATCCTGCTGAAGATGGGATTGATTTCTGGGAATCTGTAGAATTTATGCGAGTTTCATTCCCGAATGCGAAAGTAGTTGGCCCTCCTTACTCAAATGATGTTCCAATCATTGTTGAGAGCACGACAAACAATGAGCTAAATAATCAAGGCGGTCTAAATATTGCAGCAGATGATTATAACCCGGAAAAAATATTTTTAGACAATGTAGGCAGTAACTTCAAATCAGGTGATACGTTTGATGGTGATGTTGAAGGGGTTATTTCTTACTCAAGCACAGGCTATCAGCTCTTAACAAACAAAGAGACATTACCAAAAGTAATCGAGTCTACAATTCAGCCTGAAGTAACTCATATTGAACCAGCTGAGGATAAATTAACTGTTGCATCATACAATATCGAAAACTTCTCAAACAATAAATCAAATACACCAGATGAGAAGGTAGCGAGAATTGCGAAAACATTTGTAGACAATATGAAATCTCCAGATGTTATTACGTTAGTTGAGGTTCAAGACAATGATGGAGAAACAGATTCAGGTAATACAGATGCTTCAGAAAGCTATCAACGCTTAATTGAAGCGATCAAAGCTGCTGGAGGTCCTGCTTACGAATGGACAGACGTGGCTCCTGTTAATAATGATAATGGTGGAGCACCTGGTGGAAATATTCGTGTAGGATATCTCTATAATCCAGAACGCGTGTCATTAGTTGACGGAACAAAAGGTACTGGTACTCAAGCAAATGCATGGAGTGAAGAGGGAAATTTAACTCTTAACCCAGGTGTGATTGACCCAGCGAAATTCCCTAATACACGTAAACCGATTGCTGCTGAATTTGAGTTCAAAGGTGAGCGGGTAGTTGTTATTGGAACACACTTGAACTCTAAAGGTGGAGATCAATCATTATGGGGATCTAACCAGCCTCCAAAATTAAATTCTGAAGCGGAACGACATGGATTAGCACAAGCAATTAATGATTTTATCGATGAGGGACTTGCAAAAAATCCTGATTTAAACGTTGTCCTTGCTGGCGATATGAATGATTTTGAATTTACAAAAACATTGGACATCCTTAAAGGAAACGAATTAACAAATATGGTGGATAAAGTTCCAGCAAACGATCGTTTCTCATATTTCTTCCAAGGCAACAACCAAGTGCTTGATCATATTCTAGTTTCGAACAACATCGCAGATAGCACAGTAGCAGATATGATTCATATTAATGCAAACTATACAGAAGCACAGGGACAAGCTTCTGATCATGATCCGTTATTGATTCAAGTTGATTTAACGGACAAAGAAACAGACAACTTTGATTTAACAGTTCTACACACAAATGATACACATGCATCCTTAGACAACATGCCGAAGACAGTTACTGCTGTTAAAGAAGAAAGAGCGAAGGATCCGAACGCACTTCTTTTACACGCAGGAGATGCATTCACTGGAACGTTGTACTTTAACGAATTCCATGGTCAAGCAGACTTAGCTTTAATGAACTTAATGGGCTTTGATGCGATGACATTCGGTAATCATGAATTCGATTTAGGTTCTTCAGCTACAGGACATGAGGGATTAGTTGAATTCATCGAAGGTGCAAAATTCCCATTTGTAAGTGCGAACGTTGATTTTTCAAAAGATGATAAATTCACTGGAATTTTCAATGATTCAGTTACAGCTGATGCCAAGAACGGTCAAATTTATAACGGAATTATTAAAGAAGTAAATGGTGAAAAGGTCGGTATCTTCGGATTAACAACAGAAGAAACCGTTGCGATTTCTAGTCCAGGTTCTATCGCGTTTGAAAACTATTTAGAAGAAGCGGAAAAAGCTGTTAAAGACTTAGAAGCACAAGGTGTTAACAAAATTATCGCTTTAACACATATCGGTTATGATGATAATGCGGCAATCGACAATGATCTTATCCTTGCAAAAGAAGTAGAGGGCATCGACATTATCGTTGGTGGCCATAGTCACACAACTTTAACAGAACCAACGGTAATAGCTGAAGATGAAACACCAACAGTTATCGTGCAAACAGGAAATGCGAATAGTAACTTAGGTGTACTTAATGCGGAATTTGATGAGAATGGTGTCATTGTAGCTCACAAAGGTCAATTAATTCCAATCGGTGACCAGGAGGCGGACAAGGAAGCTGCCGAAATTTTAGCGCCATTCAAGGACCAAATTGACAAAGTTGCCCAACAAGAAATTGGTGTCACAGCTGAAGTCGCATTAGAAAATCCACGTACAAATGGAGATAATAATCAGCCAAGCGTACGTAAAAATGAAACAATCTTAGGAAACTTAATTACAGATGGAATGCTTGAAAAAGCAAAATCATTCACTGGCGAAAATGTCATTATGGCATTACAAAACGGTGGTGGAATCCGTGCCGCAATTGATGCAGGTCCAATCACGGTTGGTGAAGTCATTACAGTTCTACCATTTGGTAATACATTAGCAACAATGGATGTCACTGGTGCTGAGTTAAAAGAAGCATTTGAAATTAGCTTCGGTAAATACCCAGCAGAAAATGGCGGATTTTTACATGTAGCTGGCGGAAAAGTGGAATTTGATTCAACAAAACCGGCAGGAGAACGTGTCGTATCTGTAAAATATTTAGATGAAAATGGTAACTATGTAGAAGTTGAAGACAATGAAACATATACAATCGCAACAAATGCCTTCACAGCTAAAGGTGGAGCTGGGTATGACGTCTTTGCGAAAGCATATGAAGAAGGACGTGTAACAGATTTAGGTTTATCAGATTGGGAAAACTTCAGAGATCATCTAGTAAGCTTAGAAAAGATCCCAACAGAAGTAGAAGGCCGAATTGTCGATACAAGCAATGAAATAGACAACTTTGATTTAACAGTTCTACACACAAATGATACACATGCATCCTTAGACAACATGCCGAAGACAGTTACTGCTGTTAAAGAAGAAAGAGCGAAGGATCCAAATGCACTTCTTTTACATGCGGGAGATGTATTTACTGGAACGTTATACTTTAACGAATTCCAAGGTCAAGCAGACTTAGCATTAATGAACTTAATGGGCTTTGATGCAATGACATTCGGTAACCATGAATTCGATTTAGGTTCTTCAGCAACAGGACATGAAGGATTAGTTGAATTCATCCAAGGAGCAAAATTTCCGTTTGTAAGTGCCAACGTTGATTTTTCAAAAGATGATAAATTCACTGGAATTTTCAATGATTCAGTTACAGCTGATGCCAAGAACGGTCAAATTTATAACGGAATCATTAAAGAAGTAAATGGTGAAAAGGTCGGTATCTTCGGATTAACAACAGAAGAAACCGTTGCGATTTCTAGTCCAGGTTCTATCGCATTTGAGAACTATTTAGAAGAAGCAGAAAAAGCTGTTAAAGATTTAGAGGCACAAGGTGTTAACAAAATTATTGCGTTAACACATATCGGTTATGATGATAATGCGACAATCGATAACGATTTAGTCCTTGCAAAAGAAGTAGAAGGCATCGATATTATCGTTGGTGGTCATAGTCACACAACATTATCAGAACCAACGGTAGTAGCTGAAGATGAAACACCAACAGTAATCGTGCAAACAGGTAATGCGAATAGTAACTTAGGTGTGCTAAATGCGGAATTTGACGAAAATGGTGTCATTGTAGCCCACAAAGGTCAATTAATTCCAATCGGTGACCAGGAAGCAGACAAGGAAGCTGCAGCTATTTTAGCGCCATTCAAGGAACAAATTGACAAAGTTGCCCAACAAGAAATAGGTGTAACAGCTGAAGTCGCATTAGAAAATCCACGTACAAATGGAGACAATAACAGCCCAAGTGTACGTAAAAATGAAACAATCTTAGGAAACTTAATTACAGATGGAATGCTTGAAAAAGCAAAATCATTCACTGGCAAAAATGTCATTATGGCATTACAAAACGGTGGTGGAATCCGTGCCGCAATTGATGCAGGTCCAATCACGGTTGGCGAAGTCATCACTGTTCTACCATTTGGTAATACATTAGCAACAATGGATGTTACTGGTGCTGAGTTAAAAGAAGCATTTGAAATTAGCTTCAGCAAATATCCAGAAGAAAATGGTGGATTCTTACATGTAGCAGGCGGTAAAGTGGAATTTGATTCAACAAAACCAGCGGGAGAACGTGTCGTATCTGTAAAATATTTAGATGAAAATGGTAACTATGTAGAAGTTGAAGACAATGAAACATATACAATCGCAACAAATGCCTTCACAGCTAAAGGTGGAGATGGGTATGACGTCTTTGCGAAAGCATATGAAGAAGGACGTGTAACAGATTTAGGTTTATCAGATTGGGAAAACTTCAGAGATCATCTAGTAAGCCTAGAAAAAATCCCAACAGAAGTAGAAGGCCGAATCGTTGATGTAAATGATCAACCAGGAGAAAACCCAGGTGAAAATCCAGGAGAAAACCCAGGTGAAAATCCAGGAGAAAACCCAGGTGAAAATCCAGGAGAAAACCCAGGCGAGAATCCGGGAGAAAATCCAGGTGAGAATCCAGGAGAAAATCCAGGTGAGAATCCAGGAGAAAATCCAGGCGAGAAACCAGGCGAGAACCCAGGAAATAAACCAGGAGAAAACCCAGGAAATAAACCGGGAGAGAATCCAGGAAATAAACCAGGAGAAAATCCAGGAAATAAGCCAGGTGAAAACCCAGGAAATAAACCGGGAGAAAAACCAGGAAATAAGCCAAATGAAAACCCAGGAAATTCAAATAATGCAAAAGAAATTAAAGTGCCTGTAACTAAGAAAGGCAACAAGTACACAATTAGTGATGATGCACTTAAAAATCTTGAAGAAGAAGGTATAGTTGTAATTGAAGTTGACAATAAAATAAATGCAACTTTAACACTTACTAAAGAACAAATTCAAGCTTTAAAAGATGCTAATGCAATAATTGTTGTAACAAATGGAAATGTCGATGTACAAATCCCTGCTTCTATTCTGCCATTAGCAGATAATCTAAATATTAAAATCGAGAAAATGGAAGCGAAAGGCTCTCTAGTTGCATACGACTTTACAATTGAAGCTGACGGCAAGGCGTATCATCAATTCAGTGAGAAAGTTAAACTTACATTCAAGGTTAATCCGAAACAAGTGAAAAACCCTAACAATGTAAAAGTTTACTATTGGAATGAAGCAGAAGGAAAATGGGAACTAATCGGCGGGGAATACAAAAATGGAGAAGTCTCAGCATATACTGATCACTTCAGTACGTATGCAGTATTCGACGGCGAACCAAATTCAACTTCAACTCCATCTCAAGCTGAACATGTACTTCCGAACACAGCAACGAACAACTTTAACATCATTCTTGCAGGTATCGTGTTCGTTCTAGCTGGGGGAGTATTATACTTCGTAAAGCGAAGAAAGACTGCTTCAAATTAATATGAAGTAATGAAAGAAAGGCGTGCTCATTTGATGCACGCCTTTTCTTGGTTATTTAAATAATCACTAATTCCTAGTTTTACTAAAGACGTACTCCGTTAATAAACTAGTAAAGTTCACTGCAGCCTTTGATAAATAATGATTCTTCAGCGATATTAAAGCCGTTGATGCAGATAGCTCTGTTTCTGTAATTTTTGATGCGTGAATATTGTTGCATTTGTATTGGTTTATGACAGTTTCGGGAACAATTGCGCCTCCTAAATTACTTGCTACTAAATCTAATAATAGGGAAATATCAGAGCATTCGGCAATAATGTTTGGCTTTAGCTGTGCTTTCGAAAATGCCTCTAAAATCATATAGTGAACGCCAAGTCCTTCTGTGCTTGGTAATATCAACGGGTGGTTTTCAATGTCAGCAAGTGTAATCTGTTGATGATAGGGTTGTTTTTTTTGTGCAGTAATATAGTAAAAAGGTTCTGTTTGAAGATGGATCACGGAAAAATCATTTAACTCGAGTGGTAAGCGGATAATTGCTATTTCAACAATACGGTCTCTCACTAATTGACAAAGCTGGGATGACTCATTTTGATGAATTTTATAAGTAATTTTAGGATGCTTGTTGTGGAATTGCTGCAGTAATCCTGGTAATCCAGCTACCGAAAACGTATTGATTCCTAGCGTCAGTTTTCCGCTTTCCCCACTACCGACCTCCTTAACTTCGATTTTCGCTTCTTCCATTAACTGAGTCATTTGCAGTGCATACTTATATAAGGCTTTTCCTGCTTCTGTCACTCCTAAAAACTTCCCATTTCTTTCTACTAATTTTGTACCAAGCTCATCCTCCATTGCTTTTAGCTGCTGGCTTAACGGTGGCTGGGAAAGATGAAGTCTTTCAGCGGCAGCAGAAATTTTTCTTTCTTCTACAATTGCTATGAAATATCGCAGTTGTCTAATATCCATCAGTAAAGATCACCCTCCCTATATGAAAAACTTAAGTAAAACTAATTTTTTTAATATTTTTCATATACTCGATTCTAAGATACCATGATCTTAGGTGAAATGAAATTTTTCAAAGCAGTATAGTGATGCTTTTTTAGGAAGAATTATTCATCATTACTTTTTTAAGGAGTGTTATGTAATGAGTCTCGAACAATTTATGAAACTCGCAATTGAATTAGCTTATGACAATGCGAAAAATAAAAAAGGGAAACCATTTGGTGCAGTGATTGTGAAGGATGGAGAGATTGTTGCAAAGGGAGTAAACAATGTTCTTGAAACACACGACCCAACTGCACATGCTGAACTTCTAGCAATTCGTCAGGCTAGTCTCTCTCTTGGTACATCTGACCTCTCTGACTGTGAACTATTCGCAAGCGGGGAGCCGTGCCCGATGTGCTTAAGTGCGATTTACTGGGCGAACCTTAAAGGTGTTTATTATTCCTATACTGCACAAGAGGAAGAGGAAATTGGCTTAGGAACGAAATACGTATATGAGCAAATTGCTCTTCCAAAGGAACAACGAGATATAAAGTTAATAAGGCTAGATAAGAATGATGGAGAAAAGAATCCTTTTGCTCTTTGGAAGGAAATGAATAAGGCAGAGATTATTTGAATAGAGGCGAATCATTTATGTGGAAGTGGATGCTGGCATTTGTTGTTATGCTTTTGCTTCAAGGGTGTATTTCTAACACAAGCAGCGAACCGAAAAAACAAGAGAAGGGGGAGGAAAACGTGGGAGAGGAATTAAATAACCAACTGCTTCAAGCTGCAGAGGATGGAGAGGCAGATTCGATACATAAACTCCTTGAAAAAGGAGCAAATATTAATGCACAGGACTCACAAGGACGGACAGCGATGATGATTGCGACTTATAACAATGATGTGAAAACGGCAAAGGTTCTTATCGACGCAGGAGCAGATGTAAATATTCAGGATGATATGAAAAACAATCCCTTCCTGTATGCTGGAGCAGAAGGATATATAGAAATTTTAAAGCTTACAATTGAAGCAGGGGCAGACCCAACAATAACGAATCGGTATGGAGGAACAGCTTTAATCCCTGCCTCTGAGCATGGATATGTGGACGTCATCAAGGAGCTACTCACTCGTACAAAAATTGATGTCAATCATGTGAATAATCTAGGTTGGACAGCTTTATTAGAGGCGATTATTTTGAATGATGGAGGAAAAAGGCAGCAGGAAGCAGTGCAATTGTTAATCGAGCATGGGGCAGATGTGAATATTCCCGACAATGATAAGGTGACTCCTTTACAGCATGCACGTGAGAAAGGCTTTAAAGAAATTGAAACCATTTTGTTAAAAGCAGGGGCGAAATAAATAGGTTGTTGCTGATTATAAATTACACAGAAACCCCGATTCAAATCAGTTTTGAATCGGGGTTTGTTTACATTATTAAATATTCTCCTGAATTAACCCATCAATAATATTTTCCTTTTTAATCTTTTGAATCGAATAAAGCATTGCAGAGCTAACGATGATAAATATCGCTACAATGACGAATAGAATATTCATCCATGGGAGGATGAAGCCATATTCAAACGTATTTTGTAATGACCAATACATAAGGAACATGACAACTCCACTTATCGGAAGCCCGTACAGTAAAGCCTTAACACCATAAAAAATACTTTCGTAATAAATCATTTTATTGAAGCCTTTTGGTGTGAGACCAACTGATTTTAACATCGCAAATTCTCTTTTTCGTAAGGAAATACTTGTTGAAATTGTATTGAAAATGTTTGCGATTGAGATTAAAGAGATTAACGCGATAAAGCCGAACGTAAACACAGATAAAAACATAATAAGCTGCTGTTCATTTTGTTTTTGTTTAAAGACATTGTATACATAAACATTTGAGGAGGTGGTATCTTCAATCTCTTTTTGTGTCGCGATCGGGTCAGAGCTATTCAAGTATAGATAGTGCTCGACCATCTCTTTTACTTCTGCATTACCATTAATTAGCTCATCCATCGTTTTTTGCGGAACGATGATATTTAACCCTCCTAGACCTGCGGGTGTTACTCCCATTGGAACCTCGTCTGTTAATGCACCAATTTTTAGTTCAGGTAATGCGACATGCTCCATCGTTTCATAGTTTTTTAATACAAGCTCAATTTTATCACCAGGTTTTGCGTGAAGAATTGCTTTTGTTTCAATAAATTTACCTGAGTCAAAATCCTGATAAGAAGTTTTATCCACCATAATCGCTGTTGGTTGCTCTGAATCTGTGAAACTCTTCAAGTCTGTTCCGACCGTTTCTGCATAAGTACGGAAGGATGAATCATCTAGACCATACAAATTTACATAATACTCATATTTCCCGTCTTCGATTTGTAGGTCTTCTTCTTTAATTTTCTCAACTAACAAATCGGGAAGTGCATCTTCAGGAATTGCTGCATTAATCTGAATTCTCGTTTGAATGCTAGTTTCTGTTACATTCTTTAGATGTGTGAACGGTTCTAAATCAAGAGGTGACATGTCGTTACTAGATACTGAAATATCGAAATTAACTCCATCCTGTGATAGCTCTGCTGACTTGCTGATGCTATTTGTAAAAAACGAAACAGATAAATAAAGAACAATGCTGATAACGAGCGAGAATACAGTCACTTTATAGCGTTTTTTATTTCGCTTAACGTTTTTTAACCCGATTTCAGCTTCGATTCCAAATATTTTACGCACGAGCTTTGAAGTTTTAACGGTTTTTCCCGATAATTTAATATCTTGTGTTTGACGAATCGCATCAATCGCTGAAATTTTTGATGCTTTTCGTGCTGGTAAATACGTAGAGATAAAGATTGTTAGGATGGAGATGAGACAAGCAATAAGTAAAGATAGAGGTGTAACAATGACTGCTAGCTTCTCACCACTCTCTCCTAATGCACCATGTAGATATTTGTTAATAAACCAAAACGTAGCAGCTATTCCGCCAACTCCAGCAATAACACCGATTGGGATACTAATTAAGCCAATAAGAAATCCCTCAAAAAAGACAGAGTTGCGCTTTTGCTTTTTCGTCGCACCGACACTTGATAACATTCCTAAATGTCGCGCACGTTCAGAAACGCTTATCGCAAACGCGTTATAAATTAAGGCAACGGAGCCAACGATAATAACGACCATAATAATTCCAGCGAGGGAAAATAATGTCAATCTCAAACTATCATTATCTGTTACACCGTAATAACGCAATAATTCCTCATTATATACAACCTTGTCAATGTCGTTTTCCTTTTTAATTTTGTTGACCTTACTATAGAGTGAGCCATTCACTTTATCTACCACTACAATCGCATCAAAACGATCTTTTTCAGTTAATAAAGTAGAATCGATATAGTTTATGACAGTATAACCTGGCGACCATGTTTGCTCCCATACAGGACGTTTCATAATCCCGACAATTGTAAAGCTGTTCGTTTCTTCAATTTGCAATGTTTCCTTTGTCCCGTCCTCAAGCTGCTGCAAAGGATCATTTTGTCCAAATGGGGCCTCTGCACCTTCAAGTATCCTTTGGCCAATTTCAACCGTTAGCTTATCACCAAGATTGTAATTAAGTTTAGCGTCTTTGAGCAATTCCTCTGAAATGACGACTTCATTTGCTGCCTTTGGAAGACGTCCCTTGCTTAATTCAACCGGAAACTGCTTATAGCCTTGTTTGTTGAATTCTTTTATAAAGATATAAGGTTTGTTTCGATTTTCTGAACCTTGTATAGGTGAATAACCACGGTCGTTTGCAATGACTAATTTGTCTGTTGATTCATCTTTCGCAATCGCGCCAAGCTGTTCCTTCGTAATATTTTTATACTGAACATGCCATTCACCGGTATCTGCTATTGTTTGTCTTTTCATTAAATCTAAAAAGGAAACCCCTAAGGTTGAAACAGCCATAATCATGGCAACGGAAATGATAACACCGATAATTGTGATAAGTGTCCGTCTCTTATTTTTTCTTAAATGTCTAGCTGTTAATTTATTGACGATGTTCATGAACGAATCACCTCGTCCTTAGCGATTCTTCCATCTTCAATTGAAATGACGCGATCGGCTTGCAGTGCAATACGCTCATCATGGGTAATGACGATAAGTGTTTGATTAAATGTTTTGTTAAACATTTTTAATAGCTCCATAATCTCTTCGCTATTTTTACTGTCTAAATTACCAGTAGGCTCATCGGCAAGCATAATCGCGGGATTGCTTATCAACGCTCGTCCGATTGATACACGCTGCTGCTGACCACCTGATAGCTGATTCGGTAAATGGCCGAGGCGATGTGTTAAACCTAGCTTTTCAACAATCTCGTTAAATTGCTTCTTATCAACCTCATGTTCATCCAAGAGCAAAGGCAATGTGATATTTTCTTCAACCGTTAAAATAGGGATAAGATTATAGAACTGATAAATTAAGCCAATTTGTCTTCTTCGAAAAATCGCAAGCTGTGTTTCGTTTAGATTGTATAAATCTGTATTATCAATGAACACCTTGCCGCTAGTAGGGCGATCAACACCACCGAGTAAATGTAGCAAGGTTGATTTACCTGATCCGGATGGACCGATGATAACGACGAATTCACCTTTTTTTACAGAGAATGAAACATTATCTAACGCCTTAACAGCCGTTTCTCCTTTGCCATACACTTTAGACAGATTTTCTATTTGTAATATATTCATTTTCATTACCTCCATATTGTTTGTGACTATAGTATATCTGCCTAAAATGACGATTGAGTGACTCTTAAGTGACAATTTAGTCACCTTTGCTTTTATTTAGCTTTTCTGTGATTGGAGTGTAAGTGCAAAAGTGATCAAATGACCTGTTTGTAAAACTTAATTCGGAAGGTTGTTCCTTTTCCGATCTCACTTTTTACCTCGATATTACCTTGTTGATTTTTAATGATGCTATAAGATAAGGCGAGTCCGATTCCGACGCTTTCCTCTCCAGCATTCTTTCCTTTGTAAAATCGTTTGAAAATATAAGGGAGATCTTCCTTTGCAATTCCTTTCCCTGTATCCTCAATCGTTAATTCAGTATAGAGAGCATTTTCTGTAAACGAGATTGAGATTGCTCCGCCTTCATCTGTATGCTCAATACAGTTTTTTAAAATATTAATTAGTGCTTCTACAGTCCAATTCAAATCAACCTGAAATGTGACCGTTTCATCACCGCTTATCTCTAACGACAGCTGTTTAATATCCATCGGAATAAGAACAGACTGCAAAGCATGCTGCACCAAAATGTTAGCAGGAACCTTCTCCTTTTTAAATTGAACGATGTCTGCATCGATTTTGGCGATCTTTAATAAAGAGGAGACAAGCCATTCAATTCTTTCCAATTGTACTTGGATATTGTGGGTAAATTCCTTCCGTTTTGCTGGATCAAGATTAGGATTGCTTAATAAGTCAGCCATGACAACCATTGATGTTAATGGGGTTTTTAGCTGATGGGAAATGTCTGAGATGGCGTCTGTTAACCGAACCTTGTCCTGTTGCAAATAAGAGCTTTGCTCAGAAAGCATGAGGGTTACCTTAAAAATATCATTTTTTAAGATGCTTAGTTCACCTTCAGCATTATCACGGATATCAAGGCTATAATCGCCATTTGTTATTTTTCGTAAATAGCTCGAAAGCTTCTCAATTTCCCGATAGCGCCATTTCGTAAAATAAAACGATACGAGCATTAAAGCTGCAGCTGTTATAAATAGAATAAGAGCTGCTTGGATAGGGAAAAAGATTGCCGTTATAACCGTTGCTGCAACGCTAATGAGAAGTTGGAGCAATAAAAATAATTGGATTTCGCGATTACGAATCATCATGAATCACCAACTTTGTATCCTAAGCCACGAACCGTTTTGATTATCTTTGGGTTACGAGGGTTATCCTCAAGCTTTTCACGGAGCCGTTTGATGTAAACGGTGAGGGTATTGTCATTAACAAATTCTCCAGCGACGTCCCATATTCGCTCCAAAAGCTGATTTCTCGTCAATACTTGTCCAATATGATTGGCAAAAATTAAAAACAGTCGATATTCTAAGGCAGTTAGCAGCATTTCCTCTCCGTTTTTATACACTTTCCCTTCCAACGTATTAATTCGGACATTTTCAATTTCAATCACTGTTTTCGGCTTCGTTTGCTGCTGTTTATCATATCTTCTAAAAACAGACTTTATCCGAGAGATAAGCTCACGAATCCGAAATGGCTTTGTAATATAATCATCAGCCCCCATATCAAGTCCCATTACAACATTTACTTCATCATCTAATGCTGTGAGAAAGATAACGGGCTTATCGCTGCGATTTTTAACGATCTCACACAATTCATATCCACTGCCATCTGGCAATGATAGATCAAATAAGCATAAATCAATTTCTGCTAACCTTTCTTTTATAACGGATTTCGCAGACTCAGCATTATAACAAATGACTGTCTCATACCCATCCGCCTGTAATGAATAGTCCAAGCCTGAGGCAATCGTTTTATCATCTTCAACCAATAATATTTTCACTTTGCACACCCTACCATTTGATTAGTTTCTAGATTAATCCTATTTTATCCGCGTGTAAGTGTCAAAACATGTTAAACGAAAAATTATTAAGATGACAGAATTAAGGGAATGGAGGTAGTAAATGAGTGTCTCCGTATTGTCGTTTGGCAATAAAATGATTGAATATTATATTAAGTCTTAGTATTCTTAATATATAAAATTTAGTATATATTCATTAAAGGGTGAGCGAAAATTAAATATGAACCTCTTTATCAACAAATCAAAAATAAAATTAAGGAGCAAATACAGTCTGGGAAATTACGTGTAGGTGATCGTGTACCATCTGAGAAGGAATTAACAGAGCAATATCATGTTAGTCAAATCACAACAAAAAATGCTCTTTCAGGACTTGCTGAAGAGGGGATTGTCGAAAGAATAAAAGGTAAAGGCACATTTGTTTGTGAGAGCAGCCTAACGAGCTCAATGAGTAAATCGGATCATTCAAAGGGACTAATTGGCTTTATTCTTCCAAGCATGAAAACGAAGATTGAACAGGAGTTTGTTAATTACATTGAAAAGTATGTATCAAAAAATGGCTATCATTTGATTATAAAGATTACGAGAGAGTCTCAATTTGAAGAAGCAGATGCTATTAAGATGTTTAGAAAATTAGATGTTAAAGGTATGATTATTTTTCCTACAGAAAAAGAAACATACAATGAAGCTGTATTAAGACTAACACTTGATAAATTCCCTATGGTTTTAATTGATAGGTTTATGGTGAATATTTCAACTTATAGTGTTACTTCAGAAAATGAGGCTGGAACATTTGAAGCCGTATCATATCTTTTAGATAAAGGTCACACAAATATTGGTCTAATCTCTCCTGTCATTACGAACACGGTTACGGATGAAAGAGCGAAAGGATTTGAAAAAGCGTTTTTCCAAAGGGGAATAACGATTAATAAAAATCTATGGTTCATTTTAAGCATAAATGAAATTTCAGCAAGCAGAACACCGAAGCGTATTTTAGAATTTTTACTAGCGAATCCTGAGATTACGGCTGTGTTTACGATGAATGCTGAATTAGCAAGGTATACACATATAGCTATAGATTCTATTAAGAAGAGATTCTCTCGAGACATTGAATTACTTACTTTCGATTCTCCAGGCTTATCTGATGTAACGTATATCCAGCAGGATATTGCTCAATGCAGTAAAAAGACAGTTGAATTATTGTTAGAACAAATCGATGGAAAGTATGATCCGAAACGAATATATGTCCCTGTTGAGCTAAAGATGAGTGAAAATGAAACGTTGTTATTGACGGAACTCACATAATTAGTGTTTCACTAAAACTAGAATATTAAAAGTTTAAAAACCCAATCATTCACATAAAAACAAACAATGTGGATGATTGGGTTTTGTATTTTTAAGCTGCAAAGATATGCTATTCGATAACAATGAGTGAACAGATAGATTTATACTAAATTTAGTATATTAATATCGAGAGCATGTAAATAAAATCCAAGTAATAATCATAAATTTCAAGAAGAATTTTCGATAAAAATTAATGTAAAAAAATAGATGAATTTTAAATAAAATATAAAAAGTATATTTTATACTAAGTTTAGTATATGAATAAAATTTCTTCTGCTATAAAATACATTTTGTAAGCGCTTCTATAAAGGTGTCTTAAAGAATTGAAAACTTTCTAAATAAAGGAGATATATATTATGACAAACAATAGCATTCCAAGAAAGGAATATCCGCGACCACAGTTTGAACGAACAGATTGGATGAACTTAAATGGTGAATGGAATTTTAAATTTGATCAAGAAAACAAAGGGGAAAAAGAAAAATGGTACGAGGGAGCCGACTTTGATAAAAAAATTATCGTTCCATTTACATATGAAACAAAGGCTAGTGGGATAGGAGAGGAGAAATTTTGTCCAAATGTTTGGTATCAAAAAAAGATAGAAATCCCACCTCAGTATAAAAATAAAAAGATTTTGCTCCATTTCCAAGCTGCCGATTATATCACTAAGCTTTGGGTGAACGGTATGTTTGTCGGAGAAAGGAAGGGAGGACAAATCGCATTCTCTTTTAATATAACGGACTACTTAGTAGAGTCGAATGAATTGAATATTGTTGTGAAAAACGAAGATAGTCAAAGCTGCTTTCAACCGCGTGGTAAGCAAAGATGGATGGATAATAGCTATGAATGCTGGTATGTGCAAACAACGGGGATATGGCAAACGGTATGGCTTGAGTTTTTAAATGAAGTACATCTTCAGTCAGTTAAAATAACACCAAATATCGATACAGAATCCGTGGAGTTTACGTATGAACTTTCAGGAAATCCCGATCCAGCTCTAGTCTTAAGAACTTCGATTTCTTTTAAGGGGCAGCAAATTAAAACAGTTGATCAATCCGTTATCCGCACAACTCAAACCTTTACTACAAATATTACAAGTGAATTTCACCACTGGAGAGTTTTCCATTGGAGTCCAGGAGCACCTAACTTATATGATGTTGAATTTACATTAATGAAGGATGATGAAGTAATCGATCAAGTAAGGTCTTATTTTGGGATGAGGAAGATTTCAATTGAGAACGGAAATGTATTACTTAATAATATTCCGCTCTATCAAAGGCTTATTTTAGACCAAGGATATTGGAAGGATTCTCATTTAACACCACCTAGTGAAGAGGCGATACTAGAGGATATTGATAAGGTATTAGAAATGGGCTTTAACGGAGTAAGAAAACATATGAAGGTTGAGGATCAACGCTTCTTATATTGGGCAGATAAAAAAGGCCTTCTTGTTTGGTCTGAAATGGCTGCAACGTATGAATTTTCAGATGAGGCGGTTCAAAGCTTCACAGAGGAATGGTTAGAGGTTGTCAAGCAGCATTATAATCATCCAAGTATTATTACATGGACACCTTTCAATGAATCTTGGGGTGTGAAAAATATATATACAGATCGTAAGCAGCAAAAATTTACAGAGGGAATCTATCATCTTACAAAAGCGATCGATAGTATGAGGCCTGTTATCGTAAATGATGGCTGGGAGCATACGGTTTCAGACATTCTTACTTTGCATGATTATGTTGAATATGGCGATGAATTTGTAAATCGCTATAAAGATAAACAAAAAATTGTTAATAATGAAATCGCATTCAATAAATTTAAGCATGCAATGGCACAGGGCTATGAATATAAAGGGCAGCCTATCATCATAAGTGAGTATGGTGGAATAGCCTTCAATTCAGAAAAGGGCTGGGGCTATGGTGATCAGGTAGAGAGTGAAAAAGACTTCCTATATCGTTATGAATCTATTACACAATTAATTAAGGATACTTCTTATATAAGTGGATACTGTTATACACAAATTACAGATGTACAGCAAGAGGTTAATGGTCTTCTAAATGAAGAGAGGGAACCAAAAGTAGACGTAAAGAAAATAAGAGAAATTAATAGAAAATAAATTCCCTAAAATAGACGAGTAGCGGCATGAAATGATTGTGAAATAACACATTCAATAGTAATTGTATACGTGTTTAGTCTCTATTGACTGGAATTACTAATTTCAGTCAATAGGTTCATATAAAATTTCATCGTTCTTACAAAAAAGCTAAGTTGAGGGGGAGATAACTTACATAATGCTGCGGTAATAGATTAAGGAAAACGACAAATAGGGGGAAGAGTATGAAAAAAACAGCTGTTTTAATGTTCACTATCCTTTTAATATTTGTGATGGCTTTATCAGGATGTAGTTCATCTAGTAGCTCAGGGTCTGATTCAGCGAAAAAAGAGATTGTTTACTGGAATCCGTTTACTGGGCCGGATGGAGAAAATATGAAACAAATCGTTAATGACTATAATAAGACAAATCCAGAATACAAGATTAAGAATGTTTCGATTACTGAGGGGGATATGTATACGAAAATCCCGACAGTAGTAAATTCAGGCAAAGGGATCCCTGATTTAACAATTGTTCATGCTGAGAGAATTAAACAATTTGTGGACAGTGATATGTTAACACCTTACGATGACTATTTGGCGGACTACCCAGAATTGAAAGCAGAAAACTATGTACCTGCAGGATGGAATATTGGAGATCTGAATGGAAGTAGATATAGTATTCCGTTAGATGTACACAGCTTTGTCATGTATTACAATAAAGAGCTGCTAGAAAAGTATGCTCCAACAGCTCTTGATGATAATGTCGTTACATTTGATGAAATAAGAGAAGCGGGGGTAAAGTCTAGAAAAGACGGTATTACTGGTTTTGGATTCACTTGGACTCGACCAATCTTCTTATCCATTTACAATCAATTAGGCGGAGACATCACGAACGATGGTGAAACCCCAACTCTTAATACTCCTGAAGCGAAGCAGACACTAGAATTATTAAAGGGTTTAGTTGATGACAAAATTACGAACAAAGATGGGGAAGACCCTGGACAGCTATTCAAATCCGGTAAAGCCATTTTCTATCCAGAAGGAATATGGATGCAAAATAGCTTAAATGAAGCGAAAAAACTAAATTGGGGCTTAACAAACTTCGCGCAAGTTTCACCTGATAAAATTGTCAACTGGACATCATCACATCAATTCGTCATGTTTAAGGATGAGAATCGCTCTGAAGAGAAAGCAAAAGGAATAATGGATTTCTTAGATTATGTTAGACAAAATTCACTTCCTTGGGCAAAAGCAGGACAAAACCCAGCGGCATTAGAGACGTTGGACAATCCAGAGTATAAAGAATTACCACAATCATTCTTAGTACAGGATCCTGAATTACAAAAAACATTAAAAATCTTTGATTATAAGTACAATGGCTTTGTAGTAGAAGAGGTGGATAAATTAGTAGGCGATGCAGCATTTGGTAAGCTTGACATCACTGAAGGACTGGAAAAGGCTCAAAAGGCTGTAGAGGATAAAATAAAATCTAATAAATAATCGCTTTCTTGAAGCTAGATTAACGGAGCATTATTTGAGAATGGCCCGCGAGGCATTCCTCCTGGGTCATCCTCTCTCTATTCGATAACTATTAGAATAGGAGTTAAAAACTATGATAAATACTGAAGAGAAAGTAAATATGTCCTCAGTAATCGTGAGAAATTCAAACAAAAAAAGGTTGAATCTATCGCCATATCTATACATTGGACCCCATCTCATTTTATTTGCAGTTTTTTTTCTATTGCCAACCTTATATGGTATTTATATTTCGTTTACCAATTGGGATTTGGTGAGTGATCCTGAATTTGTTGGACTGGCAAATTATACAGAAATTTTATTAAATCAAGATTCCACATTTTATGAACAACTCCGAGTCGGATTAGGGAATACATTCAAATTTGTGCTTTTTACAGTTCCATTTTGTATTATCATCCCATTGCTCTTAGCTGCTGCACTTAATACGAAACCAAAAGGTATGAAATTTTTCCAAGCGTTATTTTATATGCCATCATTATTTTCTGTATCTGCTGTCATGATTATTTTTGCTATGCTCTTTAGTGTTTCTTTTGGTCCTATTAACCATTATTTAAATGTTGATACGAATTGGCTTTCTACACAGCCATATGCCTGGATTGTATTAGTGATTGTAACAGTATGGTGGACAATTGGGGCAAATATGATCATTTATCAGGCAGCCCTTAACGGTATTTCCAAAGACTTGTATGAAGCCGCTGCTATAGATGGTGCGAATAATATTCAAAAATTCTTTAAAATTACCCTTCCTAGTATAAGAGCGCAAATCTTATATACCGTTGTTATTACGACAATTGCCCAATTTAATGTTTATGGGCAGCCGCTTATGTTAACAAAAGGGGGACCAACGAGCTCAACAACCGTATTGCTAATGTATATACAAGAGAATGCATTTGGTTCTGGTATTTCGATAGCTGGAATTGGCTCAGCAATGGCAGTCGTTCTTGGTTTATGTATTATGGTAGTTTCGGCAATCCAATTTTTCTTTTTAAGACAACGTGATTAGGGGTGTTTTCCTTGAAGAAAAAACCAGTTTCTAAAATCATTTCATTACTCTTTTTGCTATTCATGGCGTTTATTTGGCTAAGTCCATTATTGTACACATTCCTAACTACATTTAAAAGTGAAGCAGATATTCAATCAAATGCTTTTACAATTCTACCAATTCATTGGGTTATTGGTAACTATCAGGATGTTTTGTTTGAAAACACAAGTGTACCTGTTGCGAAGTGGTTTATGAACTCACTCATTATATCGGTATCACAAACACTATTAGTTTTAGTGATTGTTTCTTTAGCAGGTTATGGTTATTCAAGAATGAAATTTAAAGGGAGAGATTCGATCTTTGTCTTTTTAATGGCAACGATGATGTTCCCAGCAGTTGTAAACCTTATCCCGCTTTATAAAATTATTGATACATTAGGATGGGTTAATCACTATATGGCTGCGATTGTTCCTGGCGCTGCTGGAGTATTTAATATTTTTCTCGTAAGACAATTTATGCAAGGAATTCCAAAAGATTTTGATGAATCTGCTAGAGTTGATGGTGCCTCAGATTTTCAAATTTTTACTAAGTTAATCTTGCCGCTTATTAGACCAGTATTAACAGTTGTCGCGTTGTTTACCTTTACAGGCTCTTGGAATGACTTCCTATGGCCATCGATTGTGTTTAATGATATTGAAAACATGCCAATTACACCAGGATTACAATTGCTTCAAGGGATGTATGCACTTGATGTTGCCCACGCCTTGACAGGAGCATTGATTGCGATTGTTCCAACCTTTATTCTTTATCTATTTACACAAAAATACTTTATGGAATCACTATCTTTGTCATCAGGTGTTAAAGGTTAAGAAAAATGGTCGATGTTTACTCGTAAGATAAGGAGGTTAAAAGATGAATAGAAAGCTAGAGAGAAGACTCGTTTTGATCGGTTCTATATGGCAAATTGTCTCAGGTCTCCTAACAATCTTTGTTTATGCTTCTTTTATAAAAAATGAGGGTATGCATTCTTCGTATAATACGCTAGCTAAGCTTGAAGCGGCTCAGTCTGTTTTTGGTAGCTTGTATATGTTTTCTGTTTCCTTTGGGATGTTGTTTGTTATATTAGGTATTTTAAACCTCGTGTTAGGAAAGTCGCTGAAGGATGATAAAGCCGAAAGAAGGAAACCTATTTGGTTTATCCTCTTAGGGTTATCGTCCTATATTGTGATGGATATTATAGGTTCATTTATGTTTTTATCTGCAGGCATTCTCGCGTTAGCGAAAAATAAATCTGTAAAAAGGATGCAAGCCTATCATGTACAAAATTAATCTTCGAAATGTCAACGCTTACATCCGAAATAATAATTAGGAGGAGATTTTCCTGAAAAAGCTCATATCAATGGCATTGATGGTTAGTTTTATTGCCGCTATTCCTATCTCTTCTTCAGCTTATAGCAACCCATTTAAATTGCCTAACTCGTGGAAATGGGATACAGGTGTATTTTATGGGGAAGGGGATCCATACATTTTAAAGCATAACGGCATGTATTATCTATACGTTAGTACAGTAGATGATAAAAGTGGGATAAAGGCATGGCAGTCAGAAGACTTGGTTAATTGGGAATATTATGGCTTGGTAACAGAGGACCCTAGTACGAAGGCTGCTTATGCACCAGAGGTTGTGTATTGGAATGGTAGCTTCTATATGTACACATCACCTGGTGGAAATGGACATTATGTTTATAAAAGCTTAAGTCCACTAGGTCCTTTTGTTAGGGAAACAGATAACTTAGGTATGGGCATAGATGGACATGTGTTTATTGATGATGATGGAAAATGGTATTTTTACAGTACTGGAGACCAAAGGATTGATGCTCGGCCAATGGCAGATCCCTTTACATTCGGTGAAGCATCAAACACTGGGGCGGAAATGAATGGTTGGACAGAAGGACCAACTATTTTGAAAAGAAATGATAAATATTATATGACGTATACAGGAAATCACGTTTGGAATAAGGCCTATCGTGTTGATTATGCAAGTAGTGATAACCCGATTTCACATTTTTCTCCTAGCATTGAACAAAATCCAATTCTCCTAAATACGGAAGGCGCAAATGTTGGACTAGGTCATAATTCTGTAGTACGTGGACCTGATCTTGACTCTGAATATATAGTATATCATAGTCATGCAAACCCAGGGAGATATTTGAATCTTGATCGGATTGCTTGGAACGGAGATAAAATGCTTGTTCTTGGTCCAACGACTGCAAAACAACCAAACCCTGATTTGCCTGACTTCAGTGAAAGGTTCTCCGCGTCTTCATTTGAAAAGAATTGGGACAATATTAGTGGAAGCTGGAGCGTCTCATCAGCTATGGATGGATGGCTTCAGCAAACAAAAATCGATCAAGCAAATCACTATAAAATCATCACGAAACGTTCGACTGCATCAAACTATACAGCTGAATTTAATATGAAATCAATCGAACAAGGGGCAAGCAATGATTCACGCTTTGGAGCGATTTTTTCCTATAAGGATGAAGATAACTATGGCATAGCGGTATTGAATCCTAACAAAAATCAATTAGAAACAGCTTTTAAAGTAAATGGAGTTGAGCAAGCTCGAAAAACAACAGCTTTACCTGATGGCTATGACTATTCAAAGCTTCACCAAATTCGGGTAGAAAAATCATCTTCAACAGTTAAAATCTTTGTAGATGGAATGCATAAACAAACACATGAAATTGCTGGGCTAAATGGTGGAAAGGTTGGATACACAACATCTGATGTTCATGCAGCTTTTGGCTATACAGCTTTTAGCAATAAAGTAAATGGGAGTAACGTGTTTGATGCATCCAAGCCGATCCCAGGGGAAATTGAAGCTGTTCATTACAATACAGGCGGTGAGGGAAAGGGTTATCACGATACGACAAAGGGAAATAACCATGGGGTATACAGACAAGATGACGTTGATATGAAAGCAACTACCGATGGGGGATACATTGTAAGCCTTAATGGTAATAAAGAATGGCTAAACTATAATGTGAATGTTGCGAAAGCTGGCACCTATAATATCGATTTACGAGTATCCTCCTCTAGTAAGAATGCACAAGTAAAGCTGATCTTAGATGACAGCTTGGATTTAACAGGTGAAATAAATATCCCACAAACAGACGAGTGGAAAACACTTTCGATAGAGGGGATCGACTTACCAGAAGGGCAGCACACAATAAAAGTAGTTAGTGAGAAGGGAACATTTGATTTAGCTACGATGAATTTCCAAGAATATAAGGATGTTGAGAACATCGTTTATGACTTTAATAATGGAACAAGTGATGGCTGGGAAGAAATAGAAGGATTTTGGACGGTAAATACAAATAAACAAAGTGCCTTTGATGCTTACAAGCCAATTCCAGGCACGATAGGAGCTGCCTATTATATAACTGGAGGAGAAGGGGTTGCATACCATGATACAACAGCTGAAAATATTGGTGGGGTATTAAGAGGGGACTCTGTAGATATACGTGACAATCCAAAAGGTGGTACTGCAGTTGGCTGGAATCAAACAGGAGAATGGTTTAAATACAATGTATCTGTCAAAGAAACAGGTCTCTATAATGTTCAAATAAATACGGCTACAACATTTAATACAGCAAAGGTTCGTTTATTGCTAGACGATGACATCGATTTGACAGGTGTGTTAGATGTTCCAAACACTGGTGATTGGAATAATTGGCGGCCTGTATTGAAAAAAGGAATTACCTTACCTGAGGGAGAGCACACGATTAAAGTGGAAATAGTAGAAGGAGAATTTGATTTTACTAGCCTAGATTTTACATCGTTTGATATTCATAAGCCAGTGCCAGGAATCATTGAAGCAGAAGACTATAATCTTGGCGGTGAAGGAGTAGGATATCATGATAACACTGAAGAAAATATCGGTGGAAAATACCGTGAAGATTCAGTAGATATTCGGGAAAATCCTGAAGGCGGGTACGCTATTACCTCAAATGAAACCGGAGAATGGCTAGCATATGACGTAGACATTGAAGCAGAAGGCACTTATGGTTTAGACATTGTTGCGTCAGCGATCAAAGATGGAGGTAAAGTTAAGCTCCTGTTAGATGATAAGATTGATTTAACAGGTGAAATTGATATACCAAATACAGATGGTTGGAATAAATGGCAAAACATTTCATTGCAGAATATTTCATTACCGGCCGGGAAACATACGTTAAAGCTTGTAACGGTACAAGGAGAGTTTGATTTATCAAGGTTAACACTGCATCGATTTGATTTCCATAAGAAGCTTCCAGGAGAAATCATGGCTGCTGAATATATCACCGGTGGAGAAGGTGTTGCCTATCATGATAATTCTTCCGCAAACATTGGTGGTCAATATAGAAGAGATTCGGTAGATATTCGAATCAATCCAGAGGGTGGCTATAATGTAGGCTGGAATCAGGCTGGAGAATGGTTAAAATATAATGTCGACATTGAAAAAGCCGATCATTATCAATTGGATATTAAGGTTGCTACTGAATTTGAGGGAAGTCAAATTAGACTTTGGCTTGATGATACCGTTGATCTCACTGGGATTATTGATGTTCCAAGAACAGGTGGCTGGGATAACTGGGAAAGTGTCATAAAAGAAAATATCTCTCTACCCGCTGGAAAGCATACGATTAAGGTTGAGATGGTAAAGGGAGAATTTGACTTTAGAAGTATTGCTTTAACAAATGCTGGAGAGAATGAACAACCAGCTACTGAAGGGGAATATCATACAGCACAAGGGACTTTTGCGAAATCGGTAATTGGAGATAGCAAGTGGAAGGATTATTCGGTTGAAGCGGATATAAATATTGGTAAAGGAATAGGTGACGGTGGGATCATTTTTAGAGTGAATAATCCAGCTAATGGTATTGAGCTTAATCAAAACAATCCTGACTTTTTGCAAGGGTATATTGCATATATTAACAAGGACGGCGTTCATTTAGGAAAATTTAATTACAATTTCGCCTACTTATCAGGAGCAAAAATAAGTGAACCATTAAATACATGGCACCATGTGAAGGTAGTTGCGAAAGGAACGAATATCAAGATATTTGTTGGAGATATGGATACGCCTAAAATAGACTATACAGATAATAGCAGCACAGCATTTACCTATGGAAAAGTAGGACTAAGATCAAATAAAAATCACACGATCTTTGATAATTTTGTTTTGAAACCTCTCGAAACAAATCATTCATCGATTAAAAGCGACCTTGATAGATTGAAAGAAGCTAGTGAAATTAGTCAAAGTGCATATAAGCAATTAACAAATAAGCTTGAACAATCAAAGCAGCATGCAGAGAAAGGGAAGGTGAACCAAGCGGTGAAGCACCTTCATGACTTTCGAAGACTTTTAGAAAACGGAAAAGAAAGTGAAGTACCTGAAAGTTTAAAACAAGTTCTTGAAGCTGACTCACTAAGGCTAATTAGAAAAATAGAGAATAGTAAGTAGAGAGAGTATTTACAAAAGATAATAATAACGTTAAATTGTAAGGCACAGAAAGAAACCTAGCTAAACTTCTTCATAGAAGGGTAGCTGGGTTTTATTTTTAATAGAGAATTGATGTTCATCAATTTTTTGTTGTAGGACCATCCCGAAATATCCGAATAAAGGAAGGAATTAAGAATGTGGAAATATACCAAATTACTTTGCAGCGATAATATCAATAGTTGCAATTATTTGGTTTTTTGTATTTATTCAATAGCAGTTCCATTGTATATTTTAGGTAATCCTAGGAAAGGAATTAAAAACTTTAAGTAATCAACTATTGCTGTTCCATTATTTACGACAACTTTGAAAGCGGGCACTGTAAAAGGCAATAAAGTAACGAAGATGGGGGAATTCACATTGGAGATTCGAAAACTTACAAAATTTAACGAAAAAGTCATCAAAGAAATAAGGGAAGTTGAAGGAATATGTAAGAACCATGATGGGGTAAATGGAAATCTATTTCTTGATACATCGATGAATTTTCATCAAGACATAAATAGCATATTCTTACTTTACAAGGATAATAGGTTAGTGAGCTTACTAACGATGTTTATTCCGATGAACGAGGAAGCAGAAATATCGGCATATACATTGCCTGAATATCGAAGAAAAGGGTATTTTAACAGATTGCTTGAAGAAGCTATAGAAGAAGTTAAAAAATATCATATACCACATTTAATGTTTATCTGTGAACCAGAATCTGATGATGGATTAGAAACAATAAAAAAGTTAAATGCAGAGCTAGACTTCACAGAGTATTCTTTAAGATACAATAATCCTTCAAGTGAAATGAAGATAGAAAATGTTCCGAATATCAGTTTACAAAGGGCAGAACAAAATGATCTGGATGGAATCATTCACCTAAGTCAGGAAATATTTAATGATGACTATGAGGTTGCTAAAAGCATAATAACGAAAACATTTGAAGCGAATAATCGAGTCCAATATGTCGCAAAGTTAGAGGGAAAACGGATTGGTATCGGTTCTGTTAGTTTTGAAAATAATGAAGCCTCCATATTTGGAATTGGTGTATCACAAAAATACCAAGGAAAAGGTTTTGGGAGAGAGTTAATAATGTTGATCATAAACGAATTAAAAAGAAAGGGATAGAAAATATAATGATTGAAGTAGACAGTCTCAATGAGAGGGCATTTAAACTATATAAAAGCTGCGGTTTTCAGGTAGAAGCTTCCTTTCATTATTTTCGAAAAAGTGTGAGTTAATGCTTTTCTAAAAATCATGTCTGTTAGCTTTAAAGATTGCTGGCTTCCGATTGTTTAATATGAAGAACAGCCCCGTAAATGGTACTCGCAAAACGCTATTTACGGGGTATTTTTATTTTGTCTTAAAAACTTTGGAAAAGAGTACTACTAGAATAAAGGTGGGAAGCCTGTCTTGGATTGATTGTATGAATTCAGGATCTATCTATAAAAAATCAGGAATGCCACCGACTATTTTGAATCCTTTTGTGACCGTGAAGAAGTTGACGATACGTCCTTGCAACGATCTACGATACGTGGGCAAAAAGAAAAATAAAAAGAAAAATAAAAAAGAAAAACAACAAAGAAAAACAACAACAACAACAACTAAAAGCTTTTCTCCCTATTAGTGAGGATGAACAAGAGCTAGCTATCAATTATTGATATAGAGATTCAACCAAAAATCAATAACTAATACGAGAAGCAAAATCCTGTTCAAGAGAGCATAGGCGGGCAAGTTAAATTGGAAAACGAGGCTAATGAATGTCAAAGGAGAAACCTCAAGTGAAACTTATATTAGCTTTTTGATTTCTCGAGTAACGATTGCTATGATAATGAAAATAGTGTTTGAAGAGAGAAGGTGAAAAGATGGGACTTGAAATAAAAAAGAATATGGCCAAAAAAATTCTAACCGAGGCAAAGGGATATTTAGATGTAGGATTTACACATTCACTAAATCCATACAGTGGTTGTGGCTTTTCTTGTTTGTATTGTTATGTAAGGGAAATGCCAATCCAAAAATTTAAAGACCTTCCTTGGGGTGAATGGGTTGATATTAAAACAAATGCAGCCGACATTTATCGAAATGAAATGAAGAGACTTCGTAAGAAATCAAATCCGGTTAATATTTTTATGTCTTCTGCAACTGATCCATACCAACCAATTGAGCGGAAAGCACTTATTACACGAGGGCTATTAGAGGAAATGATTGAACATCCTCCTGATTTTCTCCAAATTCAAACACGTGGACCGCTAATCAAAAGGGATATAGATTTATTAACACAATTGAAAGAAAAATGTACACTTCTTGTATCGATGACGATTGAGACGGATAGAGAAGATATAAAGAGGATCTTTGCACCTTATGCACCAGGAATCAAACTGCGGTTAAACGTTTTGAAAGAACTCCATGATGCAGGAATATCAACTCAAGCCTCGATTTCTCCTGTTTTACCATTTACCCCTAACTTTCCAAAGGCATTAGAAGGGATTGTAGACCATATTTGGATTGATACATTAAGCATTGGGGATGGTTCGATGGGGAAGCGTTCAGAACGATTAGGAATGCCAAAATTATTTGAGGATCATGGACTATCCAAATGGTATCGAAAAGATATCCATGTAGCGGTGGAAAAGTATTTTAAAAAATACGTACCTAGTGAAATGATAAGAGTTTCAAAGAATGAGGCATTTCCAAGCTATATGGCAAAGAATGATGCTAATACTTAGGAAGAAGAAGTGTATTCATTAAAAGGAACATAATCTAATATTCCTTTTAATGAATAGATTGGCGCTTTCAAGAGTTTTAAAGCGATCAATTATCAAGATACTTTTTAAGCTTTGTTAATCCTATTTCTAACTCTTGTAAAGAATTTGTTGAAGCTAATGCAATACGCAAATACTTTTCAGGTCTAGACTGCCCACTTAAAAAACGTACGGAATGAAATACACGTACACCGTGTCTTTGTAAGTCTGCTTCTAGTGCTTGTGCATCAATTTCTTTTTCGATTGGGAGCCAGCGAAAGAAGCTAAGAGGATGTTCATGATTCTTTTTAATCGGGAAATAATCAAAATACAACTCATTGGTTGTTTTTGCAAGCTGTTTCTTTTGTGAAACGATTTGATGAGCCTTCCCGGAAAGGATTAGCTCTGTGATCACTTCTGCATCAAAGGAGGATGTTTTTACATTGATATTAAAAATACCCTTCAGTATTTTCTCGCGTAATGCATCGCCAAATACCATATACGCAACTCTTAATCCAGAGCATATTGATTTGGAAGTGCCACAAATATAAACGCTCTGTTCAGGAAGCAATTGATACATCGGTTGCCTATAATCCTCAATAACACCTGCAGTTAAAAAGGCATAAATGTCATCCTCAATTAAAATTAACCGATATTTGCGAATCACGTCAGCTAATTCCCGCTTGCGAAAATCTGGAATCATCACAGTAGTAGGATTGCTGCATGAAGGCATGAGAAAAATCCCATGAATATTCAATTGACTACATTGTTTTTCTAGATCATCTGGCAGCATCCCATATTCATCTCCTACGATAGGGATCAATTGGATGTGTAATATTTTTGCCAATTCAATAAAATTTGAATAGGTGTATAGGTCTGTTGCGATGCGATTACCAGGTTCAAAAAGGGAAGCCAATGTAACCGCCAATGCATTCTGAGCACCAGAAACAATTGCTACATGCTCTTGGTCAGCGTGAATCCCGAACGGTTCCATCCAGTTGAGTGCAGCTGTTTTTTGATGGGGAATACCAGTCGGGTCGTTGTAAGTAAGCAGTTGCTCGACATATTTTTTTTCGCTTACTCTCTGAATACTATCTTTAATAAGCGTGTTCGTTTCCTCAAAGGATTCGACAAAGCCTAGTTCAATGAGGTTTGCTTGCTTTTCGGCGGAAATCGTAATCGAGCGAGCAGCATTAGGTGCAACAAACGTTCCGCTACCGGTAACTGCATAGATTAACCCCTTTACTTCACACACTTTGTAGGCACGAGTAATCGTCGTGAAATTCAAGTCGAGAAAATCTGCTAACTCTCGTTGCGGGGGCAGCTTTGTCCCAGGGGCTAAAAAGCCATTAACGATATCACGTTCAAGATATAATGCAAGAGATTGATAAAAGGGACGCTTCAAAGTGGCTTTATCAGGCTTCCAAGACATTGGATAATGTTCAAATGAATTAACTGGCATACTCCACCTCTAATTATTTACTAGGTACTCTCATCATATCATTTATTGTATGTATTTATAAAATCACATTGTATGATTTTGATTGGCTGATATTTAGCATTTAGTAGCTCCTATTTTATCAAGTTGGAGCATTTTCGAATATAAGGAGAATTGTAATCCATACAATTAATTTATTTATTGTATGGATTTTGTATGTTAAAAATTATATAAAGAAAACTGCAGGATGTGAATTATATGAAAAATAGAAATCAAATATGGATGGCTTGTCGTTCCGCTTTTCCATATACAGTACCGATATTAACGGGATTTGTCTTCCTAGGAATTGCTTATGGCATTTTTATGAATTCATTGGGGTTTAGCGCAATTTATCCGATTCTAATGAGTTTGCTCATATTTGCGGGATCTATGGAGTTTGTCGCAGCTAATTTATTGCTTGTCGCCTTCAATCCGATTAACGCTCTTTTCTTAACGTTAATGGTAAATGCAAGACATTTGTTTTATGGCATTTCGATGCTAGATAAGTTTAGGGAAGTCGGAAAGAAGAAGCTGTATCTCATTTTTGGGCTTTGTGATGAGTCTTTTTCAATCAATTGTACCGTTGATATTCCGAAGAGTGTAGACAAGGGCTGGTTTATGTTTTTTGTCACTTTATTCAATCATTCGTATTGGGTTATAGGGGCAACGATCGGGGGCATTTTAGGTTCACATGTCAAGTTCAACACCGAGGGACTCGAATTTGTTATGACAGCTCTCTTCATTGTCATTTTCATCGAACAATGGATGAAAGAGAAAAAGCACCATAGTGCCCTTGCAGGTTTGGGGCTTTCAGCTTTATGCTTAATCGCTTTTGGTGGAGACTATTTCATTATCCCAGCTATGATTGCCATTCTTGGGGTACTTACTCTTCTTAGAAAGCCATTAGAGAAAGAGGAGGTAAGAGCTGCATGACAATGACGATAACACAGCAAATAATAACGATTGCAATGGTCGTTTTCGGTACAATGCTTACAAGGTTTCTTCCCTTTATCATTTTCCCAGCAGGTAAGCCTACCCCGAAGTATATCCAATATCTCGGAAAAGTGCTACCATCCGCGGTCATTGCCCTCTTAGTGATTTATTGTTTTAAGGATGTAAATGTACTATCAGGAAGTCATGGTATCCCAGAATTTCTTGCAGTGGCAGCAGTTGCCTTGCTACATATTTGGAAGAAAAATATGCTTCTTTCAATTGCCGGGGGTACATTATTTTATATGGTTTTGGTGCAACTGGTTTTTTAATTCTATAGCATTCGTTAGGTGAAAGGATATCCTTATAAATTAGGGATGTCCTTTAAGAATGGTTTGAATATATAAAGTCTAGGCACGGAGGACGTTTATCTATATATCAATTATTATTGGAATATTTAAATCCTCTAGGCACCACAGCATTATTCAATTTTCCTGGAGTATCTAATTTTCTTTTCAAATTATCCTTCGTTTTTGCTTTCCCTTAGGCACACTCGTAAATGGGCTATTTCTTTTTAGATTGAAGGAGTATTCAGTAGGGAGACTTTTAAGAGTCATCATGTAGCATTTTCATTCTTTTTCTCATTAGGAGTGTAAAGTTGACTTTACAAAATGTAAAATTAAGTATACAATGTGTTTATCATAATTGAAGGATAAGGAAGGAGGTACTAAATTTTTTTATCTGTAATGTATAGTAAACTTTACAAAATGTAAAGCAGAGTATACAAATTTTAGCTGAGAATAGTTGGAAGGTGAGAGCAGTGGAACTAACAAATCGTGTAAAAGAATTGAGGGCGAAGCATGGTTATACGCAAAATGATCTAGCTCTGGCAGTTGATGTGACAAGACAAACGATTGTTGCCTTGGAAAAGGGAAGCTATATTCCATCCTTGTTACTAGCCATGAAAATTTCGCGTACGTTTCAGTTGCCAATTGAAGAAATATTTTTTATGGAGGGGGAAAAATAAAGATGGTTCAAAAATTTCTTCTATCTGTCGGAATATTGGTTTTGTTTGGGTGGGCGATGATAGCCTTTTATCATGTACAAATGGATTTTGCCGAAGTTATTAAAAATCCAGATCCACCTTGGACGGTAACATTAAATGCTACCCCTGTTGCTGCTGCCCTAGTAATAGGTGGAATTATTACAGTAATTTTGATTATGAAAAGTAAAAAGAAACATAAATCATTAGCAAAGGCATTTTTCTTGCCACCTAATTTTGAAGAAAGTGATGAGAGAGAGCGTGAGATTACTGCCAAAGCGTGCAGAGCTTCATTCGTAACAATGTGGTACACATTTCCGATTATAACTGCACTGTTTCTTATCTACCCGTTTATTTCAGAAAAGCTTCCGTATTATCCAATTATTCTTATTTTGCTGCTACCACTTATCCAATCTCTCGCATACTTTCTCTCATGGAAAAAACATTATTAAACGGGTTAATGATTCTTGATAATTCAAAATGAAAAGCGTGGAAATGATGGAACAGTGTATATAGTAAAGTTGGAGCAAAAGGCTTAAGTTAAAGAGGAAGCTGTCTATTGCGACAGCTTTTTTTATTATGTTTTAAAGTTATTTCTAGACTAAATAAGTTGTTGAAATAATAACCGCTAGTATTAAGTAACTTTTTCCATGTTTATTCGTATAGTTATTATACATTGACTAAAAGGGGATTATGATGGAAATAAATCCACAAACGTCGAAAAATATTGAAATAGCTAAAAAAAGAATCACCATAAGAACGGTGTTAAATATATATGGGAGTTTCACTTTTTTTGCTTTAATGTTAATCAATATTTACTAATCCTATTTCTATGAATGAAAATATGGAATTTATTTATCATAAAGAATTAATAATGGAAGAGAAAAAGATGAAGGAATTCATATCATTTATGTGTTGTTCTGCAGTAGCATATTTTTCATTAGTAAATCTTTATTACAAGTTCAAAGAGATATAGACAATTCAGCTACTAATCAATGTGGAGTTTAAAATGAATGGAAAGTATGGTTAAACAATGGTGTAGGTAACGGGGGATGCGTGTATGGAAAGAATTATTCGAAAATATTCCACAGGAGGAGTTACAATCGAATATTCAATTATTGGGAAAGGTGAACCTATTTTTGTATTTCATGGTGGACACTCAAACTGTCATGAAGAATTTGGCTATAAACCATTAGTAGAGAACGGTTACTCAATTATTACCCCTTCAAGAGCAGGATATGGAAGAACATCGAAGGAAATAGGAGAAAGTTTAACGAAAGCATGTGAGTATTATGGGAAACTATTGGAGCATCTTCAAATTGAAAAAGTCCATGTTATTGCAATTTCAGCTGGAGGGCCAACGGGGTTGCGCTTCGCAGCTTTATTTCCAGAGAGAGTGAGGAGTCTCACCTTAGAAAGTGCTGTATCAAGGGAATGGTTGACGAAAAAAGATTTAGAGTATAAAGCAGCACATATTATCTTTCGACCATTTATTGAAGGTTTTACTTGGAAGATGCTTCGTTTTTTAAGCCATCTATTTCCGAATGCTATGTTTAAAATGATGGCAGCTCAGTTTAGTTCCCTTACTAAAAAGGATTTAAAATTAAAATTTGAAGAGACTGATGCTGAAGAATTTAAAAAGATGAATTCTCGTCAGCGATCTGGTCATGGCTTTCTTATTGACATCAAACAATCCAAGGAAATAACAGACCAAGATTTAAAATCAATTATTAGTCCAACCCTTGTTCTTCATAGTAAAAATGACGGTTTTATTTCCCTTGATCATCCTCATAATGCTGTTGAAAAAATAACCAATGCAGAGCTCTATCTACTTGATTCATGGGGACATTTAATTTGGATTGGACAATCATCTGAAAAGGCTGATGAAAAACTGATTTCGTTTCTGAAATCACAAAGTAACTTAAAGGTCTGATACCTAAAAATTTATTTTGGAAGCTTAAGAGTTTGTTTTGGGATCGATGCTTAAATTTACTTAAAATAGATTTAATATCTCTAAATTCTCCATTTTGCATAATCACAATATAACGAAATTAATATATATTTTCTTAACATAGAGTTGAGTTTGGCGATAGGATGGGGAAATCGATATCTATTTTTCTTCTTTCGTATATGGATAAAATAGGATAATATATAATGGATTACAACTAGTAGGAGTTGAATATATGTTTAATCGTATTCGAGAAAAAATGGTTCCAACACAGGGAACAGAAGTTGAAGTAGATAATATCTACGCAATCTTACCTCCACCAGGAACGATTATTGGTGAGGCAACCGAGGAAGAAATGGAAAAGGCTGCAGAGCTTGAAATTAGACATATGGCTTTCATGCGATTACAAGAAATGAATGTACAATTTGACGGTACTTCTTATAAAGAACTACTAAAAGATTTCCAAGACTTTGAAACCGAATCTAGTAATTTTTGGAGAGCTGTTGCGAAACGCCTAGCAGTTCCATATGAATGGCCTATTAGAATTGACCATGCAAACGGGCCTATTTATTTAGGTGAGCATGAGGTATATTTGGAAGAAGTAGACGAAGAGAAAGATTGATATAAAAAGGGCTAACCTTTGGGTTAACGCTTTTTCATTTAGCTACCATCAAGATCTTATAAGAATAACTAGTTAATCTACAATCCTGATTAGATATTGTTTTATGAGTGGTTCTGGAACTGATTAGTATTGATCTAGTCAGACAAATCACAACATATTTTAGAACATGCAAAAGACTGACGTTGTTTTTAAAGGTCAATCTTTGCATGTTTTTCTTTATTATTTTTGAATATTTTTTCGAAAATTATATAGGTAATACCAATTAAAACTGCTAAAAGGATTCGTTTTAAAAAGTAATTAAGTCCGTAATTTTCACTTAAATAATCTAATATAGATGAATAAATTAAAGCGGCGATACCAATTGAAATGTACTTTAATCTAACTCCCTCCTAATTTTAATATTATACATTTTTATCGTTTATATGTATTTTATGATTCAATGCTTTAGTATCGAAATGTTATTTTTGTTGCAAATACAACAAAAATCCGTTAAATTAAACCTATGTTATTTTTGTTGCATTTACAACAAAGTTCATACTGCTAAGTAGTTAACAAAAATGGAAGTTGTCCTTGAAATTGGAATGATAAGCAAGGATTTTACTATTTTTTATAGGAATTTGAAAAAGGAAAATAAGAGAAATGATTGATGATATAAAGGAGCGACATTTTGAAATGACAATAAAGATAAAAAAGTGCACGCTTAAGGATTTACACAAGCTACAGGAAATTAGTTATGAAACATTTAATGAGACATTTAAGCATCAGAATACACCGGAAAATATGAATGCCTATTTGCAAAGAGCATTTCACTTAAACCAATTAGAAAAAGAATTATCCAATCTGTCTTCACATTTCTTTTTTGTTTATTTCGATCATGAAGTTGCTGGCTATTTAAAGGTCAATACGAATGATGCCCAGTCTGAAGAAATGGGAGATGAATCACTTGAAATCGAAAGGATTTATATTAGGAACAAATTTCAAAAACACGGGCTTGGCAAATATTTGTTAAATAAAGCGATCAAAATAGCATTGGAGGAGAATAAAAGGAAAATCTGGTTAGGTGTATGGGAAAAGAATGAAAATGCTATTGTTTTTTATAAGAAAATGGGGTTTATTCAAACAGGAGCCCACTCCTTTCATATGGGAGATGAAGAACAAATTGATTTTATAATGATCAAAACACTTATTTAACATTTTGAAAGGTGGACAATTATGTATATACCTAAACATTTTAAAATTGATGATGAAGAAGTAATATTTGATTTTATCGAAAACTATAGCTTTGCAACTCTATTTTCCCAGCATAAAGGAGAACCATATGCTACACATCTACCACTAATGTTAAATAAGTCTGAAAATGCTTTATACGGTCATTTTGCACGTCCGAACGAACAATGGAAGGATGCAGAGAACCAACAAGTTCTTGCTGTTTTCCAAGGGCCACACTGTTATATTTCACCTTCATGGTACGAAACAATGAAAGCAGTACCTACTTGGAATTATGTATCTGTCCATATATATGGAAAGCTTGAAGTAATTGAAGATAAAAAGATGATATTAGATTCTTTAAATGACTTAGTAATTAAATATGAAAGCCCTGATAGTCCATACAATTTAAACGATGTTGAACCTAGGTTTATTGAAGGATTGAGTAGAGGGATTGTAGCGTTCAAAATAAATATGACAAAAATAGAAGCAAAAGCTAAACTAAGTCAAAACCATTCTGTAGAACGACAAGAAAGAGTTATAAAGCATCTAGAGAACACTTCACAGCATGATAATATACAGGTAGCATCTCTTATGAAGAAAAACCTACAATAACGTAAATAAAACCACTAAACTAAAGATGGCGATACTTTAATAATCGAAGCTTCGCATTTTCTTATTAACTAAATTGAAACCTTTTTCCACTTCCAATCGTATAAAAAATTACAGAAATAAACAATGGTGGTGTGGTTTTATGGGCACTTTAATAACTATAGGTATAGGAATCATTATCATTTATTTTGGTTATCTAATAAGAGTTAAAAAGATGTTATCATTAATTATAGGCTATGACGATAATACTTTTTATGGAGATAAAGACAAGTATGCCAAGAGAATGGGATTAACTACAATCATACTAGGATTGATAGTCATCACAATTCCTTTCATTATCCTACTTTTCGATGAAGCTGTTATACAGGTTTTCAAAATTATGATCGGTGTATATGTCTTTATTATGATTGGTATCGCTAATTATTGGCGAATACGATTTTAGTGCAAAGATTCATATTATCTAATTATCAATTTGTTGAAAAGGGGGGATAACCCCCATCGTAGTATTATCCATCTACAAACAATTAAAGGACTGTTTATCATTAATAAAAGTGAGTTACCGATGCTCATTGTTTATCAAATTTATTGTATTTAAAGAAATATGCACCAAACCCTTCATTTTTCACAATCCATTTAAAATTAACCAATGTTGATTCTTTCCTTCGGGTAAGATATTTTGAATAAAATAGGTTAAGAAGGATCGTACTTTTAATTTAGCAAATCAATTACTACTCGTGCTAATGGGAAACATAAAGGGAAGTAAAAGCAGAAAGGTAAAAAATCCCTCTCTGCTTAAGTATAAAATCCGTTATTCCAGGTTAGCGTGCCTACTAAACATGGAATCAGAATTCAATCCCTCTAATTCCATATATCTCAAAATGATTGAATCAAAAAATAGTAACAGGGTTTGTTCAAAAAGCGATGCCATTGGTTGAATGGTTTGATACTTACTAGTTTCTTGGTCTTTAGGTGAACCAGGCATTTTTACAACAATATCAGCTAGATTTCCAATTGTCGATTCAGGATTAATTGTTACAACAGCCACTTTAGCTCCATAACTTTTTGCTTTCTCAGACATTGAAACTAAGCTTTTTGTTTCTCCAGATCCTGAAGCAATAATAAGTAAATCATTTTCGGTGATATTAGCGGTAACTGTTTCACCGACAACATATGAATCTATTCCCATATGCATCATTCTCATGGCAAATGACTTACCCATAAATCCTGAACGCCCCGCACCTGCAACAAATACTTTTTTCGAGGATCTTATTGCTTTCACTAGATTCTCAGCATCAGCATCGGTTATAAATTGAGCAGAATGATTTAATTCTTCCAGTACTTTTGATAGATAATAAGATGTTTCCATATGCTAGCCCTTTATACTAAAGTAGCTTCTTTTACTAATTTTTGCATTTCTGCTGCGACTGCTTTTTTATCTTCTTTACCTGTAATTCCACCACCAACAATAACTAAATCAGGCCCGGCTGCAATGACTTCTGGTAATGTTTCTAACTTAATACCACCGGCTACAGCAGTTTTTGCGTTTGAAACAACACCCTTGATTGTACGTAATTGCTCAAAGGAATTTTCTCCAACTGCTTGAAGATCGTATCCTGTATGTACACAAATATAGTCAACACCAAGAGCATCGATTTCTTTGGCACGTTTTTCAATATCTTTTACATTAATCATATCTACTAAGATTTTTGTTCCATGTTTTTTCGCTTCTTCTACAGCACCTTTAATTGTTGCATCATCTGTTGCTCCAAGAATTGTTACAATTCCAGCACCTGCTTCAGAAGCCTTCATGACTTCATAACCACCAGCATCCATAACTTTCAGGTCTGCTAAAACAGTAAGGGAAGGGAATGCTTCTTTTATTTCTTTTACAGCTCTAAGTCCTTCGTTAATAATGACAGGAGTACCAATTTCAACAATATCAATGTAGTCCTGAACTTCACCTACTATTTGTTTTGCTTCTTCAATATTCACTAAATCTAATGCTAATTGTAATTCCATTATGATTCCTCCTTATATTTTAGTTGTTTGTATTTTCTTGCAGTTTCAATTATATTTGAATTGTTCAAGAATAAAAGTACGCACTTTTAAATCATATAGTGTCTAAAAAGATACTAAGTGTAAAAGTAGTAAGTAAAGGAGGAATTTAATGAGCCGTTTTGATGAGAAGGTATTTAATTGCGAAAAAGAACTAACATTAAATGTCATTGGTGGAAAATGGAAGATGTTGATCATGTGGCATTTAGGAAAGGATGGAATACTTCGCTTTAACCAAATAAAATCATTAATTCCAGGAATTACTCAACGTATGTTAGTCAATCAGTTAAGAGAACTTGAAGCTGATTTAATTGTCCACCGAGAAGTATACCCAGTTGTACCACCGAAAGTAGAATACTCGCTTACAGACCAGGGGAAAACATTAATGCCTATCTTAGAGTCGATGTATGAATGGGGAAAGAATTATCGGAAAAAATACTTAGAGCACACTACCTTCATTGAGGATGCTATTGAATAATTTGTCCATAAAAGTACTAAGTAATGAGATTTACATTACTTAGTTTTTTTAGATTTGACATTATGCTGCTCAAGAAGTTAGAGTTTTAGTTTTTTGCACTTAATAAAAAGAAATGTCGTATTTAGAAAAAAATGTCATATTAGTTAACAAATTCATTCAAGGACTTGCAGATTTATATATTGACCAAAAATACCACGGTTATTGGTATTTTTCAAAAGGGATTGAATGGGAATCATTGCTTACCCTTACATTGATTATTCCACCCGTAAATATGATGTTTTTAAATTGGTATCCTTTTGGCACTACATTGTTTAAACATGCTATGTATTATTTTTATTGGGTACTATTCATGATTGTTTATGAAATGATTGCTTTGCTGCCAGAGCCATGGGGCTATTTTAACTATGGATGGTGGACGATATGGTATTCAGTACTAGCAAATCCTTTTTTACTAATGCTTGTCTTGAATTTTTATAAATGGGTAATAAAGATTGAGAAAATTAAATAACGAGTAGCAGTAAATCCTTAACTAAAGCTGTACTAGGAATCACTCATCTTGCATTCTCCCAGACATAGAATAAGATGTGATGCAATAAACGAAAGAAACCATGAATCCTAAAAAGAAAGTAAAGGTTCACAGTAGAAGTTTCTTAAAAAAATAGGTGGAGAGGACCTATGAACCGGAAGTGCAGTTCAGATTTCAACAATTCCATCTTTGTTAAGAGAGTAATAAAAAAGTGATAAAAAGGAGACTTATCGCTTAATTGTGAGAAGCCTCTCCAAAATGCCCCTAAATCCGTTATTGCATTATTTTTATCCAATTGTAAGAACCACTTTTCCTCGGCCATGGCCACTCTCAATCTCTCGATGGGCATCTGCGGCCTTGTGTAGGGGGAATGTCTTCCTAATATGGATCTGTAATTTTCCTTGTGAGTATAGGTCCACTAGTTCAGTAAGCCGAGTTACTGACCTCTTGCTCCGTATAGGGCGAACACAAAGCTCCTCTGCAAGATTGAATGCAACAATCGTGCCGATCCGTTCTTTGTTTTCGACAAGTTCCAGCGATTCGAGAAGAGCATCGTCCCCAGCAGCATCAAAGGCTACGTCAACACCATTAGGTGCTAACGCACGGACTCTGTTGGCAAGATCATCTCCATAAGTGACTGGGATCGCACCTAGCTTTCGAAGGTATTCGTGGTTGCGTTTACTTGCGGTGCCGATGACAGTTGCTCCCCATGCCTTAGCCAGTTGTACTGCAAATGTACCAACTCCACCAGCTGCAGCGTGAATTAATATAGTGTCCCCCTTGTTAACGCCAAGTTCCTGTAAAGCGGTATGTGCGGTTTGACCAGAGGCTGTTAGTGCACCTGCCTCCTCCCAAGACATGTTCTTTGGCTTATGCACAATCTGGTCAACGTTAACCACCACATATTCTGCATAGCATGCTAGTAAAGCCCATCCAAGGACTTCATTGCCGATAGAGAAGTCAGTAACCATCTCTCCGACTTGATCAATAATTCCAGCGAACTCGTTCCCGAGAATCTGTGGATACCTTATCTCCATACCTGGTGGTACCCAGCCACTACTACGAACGGCTAAGTCGAATGGCTGGATTCCAGCAGCTTTGACCTTGACCCGAATCTGTCCTGCACCAGCATGAGGTTTATCAAAATCCATTACTTGCAAAACATTTGGAGGACCAAAAGTAGAAATTGCAGCGGCTTTCATGCTAATGACCTCCTTACAGATGAAGGGTTACAGAGAATGGGGAAAAACGATTGAATATCAATTGAATTAAGGATTTTATTTTCATCAAGTTGTTTGAAATATAAAATGTCTATTTCTCGATTAAACAGGTTAAGCGAAAGAATCGTCTGAACTTTATTCATAAATATTTTGTCCCTTCATAATGATATTAAATTTAAATAGAATCCTAGGATTACGAATGAACATCTTTTGCTATTGTGTGATAATTGAATGTCTTAATAAAAAACCTCGATGGTGAACCCACCTGGTGCTTTAACATAGAAAGTCCAGCGATGAGCTCTTTTTGGTGGTTTTACATCAAATCCATCATTCTTCAAGTGTTGATAGATCTCGTTCACCCGTTCTTCGCTCTCCTGTGAAAAACCTATATGAAAGGACTTTGGATAATTGACTTGGGTACCTTTCATCAAAGCGAGCAATAATCCATCTTCGTCTAACAGAACTGCGAATGAATCACCATGGATACTCTTTGTTTGTAGGTTAAAATATTTCTCTAAAAACTCCCGGGCAGCACTAACATCAGTGACCGTTAGATTGATATGATTTAGTTTCAAAGGTTACTACACTCCCTTTCTTTGATTTATATTCATAATACTTAATTCACTTTAAATAAATGCTCTCCCAATACATCCAAAAAGGATAACCAACTAAAAACTTTGAAAGCATTTTATTACTTACATGTTATATTCTATAATTGATTATTAATAAATAAAAAGACATATTAATATATGAATCTATATACTTGAGTATATGAATGGAGGAATGAGGTACTTGGAACTACTGCAACTGCATTATTTTCTAAAAGTCGCTAAGTTGGAACATATGACAAAGGCAGCACAAGAGCTTCGCATCGCTCAGCCTGCCCTCAGCAAAACTATCGCAAGGTTAGAAGAGGATTTAGGTGTACCATTATTTGAGCGTAAAGGAAGAAACATTCGACTTAGCTCATTTGGAAAAGTGTATTTGAAGAAAGTGGAAATGGCACTTATGTTGCTTGAAGAGGGACGAAGAGAGGTTGAAGATCTTGCGAAAATTGAAAGAGGGCGTGTTTTTTTAGCGACAACAACTCATAAATGCTTTTCTGATGTAATAGGTTCTTTTATATCCTCACACCCTGATGTCAAACTTCAAATCACACAAGCTTCAGAGAGGGAAAAGGTACAACAGCTTCGAAATGGTGAAATCGATTTTTGTATCACATTCCCTCCCATTGAGCAGTCGGGAATAGAGGGATTGTCCTTTCTCACAGAAGAAATATTTTTAGCTGTTCCTCAAACTCATCGATTTGCTAATTTGAGAAGCATAGACTTGAGTGAATTGGCTGATGATCCTTTTATATGTATAAAGAAAGGGAACCCATTTAGAGAAATGACGGATGAATTTTGTCAAAAAGCAGGATTTACTCCGAATATAATTTGTGAGGTTGACGAACATTCTGCAGTAGGTCATTTCATCCGGATGGGAATTGGCGTTGCTTTTATGCCGGGAACTTTAATTGAAAAAATAGACAATTCATTTCATTTACTACACATCAATAACCCTACTTGTGAGCGTACATACCAAATCGCATGGCTTGAAGGGAAATATATGTCAGAGGCTGAACGTAAGTTTCGGGAGTTTTTTGTCCAGAGCTTTACTGATTTACCGATGTAATATCCTTAAATTCGATTCGAACCTTATGAACCTAAAGCTCTAATATGTGGAACCAGAAGAAAAGGATTAATGTGGCTGTTTTCCTTATTAACTTCCATGCCTATCTAATAGATATACGATAAAAAATAAGTGATTTTCTCAAAATCGTCAATATATTTAAATTTGATGTAAACAAATCACAACAATTGGTCAGTAGTAGCAAAGTGATGTTGTAGTAATCTTTATATTAATGCTTGTACAACGTAGGCGATACATCGATAACAAAGTATCGCCATTTTATTTTATAGGTGTTTTTAGTGATATGTTTTCTAAAAATGAAATCAACTTCATTATGCTAACCATTACTTATGGGCCATATATGCAAATTCTCTCTTTTAAACCTTCTAAAACTTCTTCTGGAACTTCTCTGACCTTGATGTCCTCACCTAGGAAAAGTAGCCAATTTGTCATTTCGCTCAATTCTTCAGGCTTATTTATATTAATAAAAGTTTTTAAAAGGGCTGTTGTTTGGTAAGGATTAGTATAGGAAATAGATACTTTAAAAGGATGGTACTTTTTGAACTGGGCAATCGCTTTTGGACCAAGTTCAAGTACAAGGTTGATTCTTTCTTCCTGCTTACTAAGCTTTTCTAAAATCTTTTTCTTACTTAATCTTTCTTTTGTCTTGTAGGGTTTGACACTTGTGAGATTGTCGACAGGAAAAATCCGCTTTTTTTCTTCCTTTAAGTCAAAGCCTTCAATCAGCCAAAGGCTTTTTTCATGATAGAGGTGCAGAAGATAGATCGGATAAGACTTTAATATCTTCTCTTCTTCAATGGTAATCAATAAATAGCTGTCTAAGAGAAGGATTTGGATGAGTTTTTCTAACATCGGATGTGGCAGGTCTGATAAATCAAGGAGGTCGGGATTATTTGGGTTAGTTCCTTCAAATAGTAAGAGTTGATTTAAAAGAACAAGGTCATCCTGCTGGTTTTCTGAGATCATGCCTAATAATTTTTCAGCTAAAGAATGTCGACTCTTTAAAAAGGGGAGCTGTTGATTTCTTGTGGCCATAAAGGCAATAAAAAGAGCCTTGACCTCATTATCAGTAAAGCGAACCTCTGGAAGGACAGAGTTGTGCATGACAGAATAACCCCCATCCCTTCCGACTTCAGCGACAAGTGGCATCCCCATGGCCTCAATCTCTCTAATATCTCTTATTGCTGTCGAACGAGAGATATTAAATTCTTGCATGATTTCGGAAATTGTAAAGTGGGAGCGGTTGTTGATATAACGCATAATCGTATTAATCCGTTCAACTTTTTTCATTTGGCCTCCTAAACAGTATCATTTTTTGACATGATTTAAGTTTATGATAGAGCTATCAAGTGATGAATACAAGTCATTTGAACATTAAAAGAAGAGGAAGGTTTTAAATATGACAAATTATACTTTAGTAGAAAAAGACAGCTTTATCGTTTTAGGTTTTGGAATTGAGCTTAAGAGTGACTACACAGACTATGCTGGGATTAACAAGGAAAAGGCAGACTTTTGGAAGGCCTTCACCAAAGATGGAAGACTTGATGCTTTAAAAGCGAAAGCGACAAATGACTATGTTTTTGCTGTGAATGAAGCAGTGAATAACAAAATGATGCATTATGCTGGAGTTATGACAGAGGTATCTGAACCAGCACCAGAGGAAGCAAGAGTTATCCAATTTCCTAAAGGAGAATACTTAATTGTTAAAGGTGAAGGGAACACGGCTGAAGAATTAAATAATATCCTTACAGGTATTGCCTTTGGGCAAGTCTTGCCAGAAGCAAAGGATTTTGCCTATGTTGGTGGACCAAATGCAATAGTTGAGATGGGACAGCGAAACGGCTTAGTTTTTGGCGAAATCTGGATTCCTGTTGTTAGGAAATAAAGAGTTAATTGGAGGGATGGGAATGTCATATATCGTAGATTTTAAAAATGTGTCCACAGTTGGTTTAGAATCTTCACCTGTAGTAGAAGCACTTGCTGGTTTACGTGCGAATGAAGCCCGTTACTTTATGAACAAATACAAGCATGAATTTACGGTTGTACCAGCTAGCGAAAGTCAAGAGACACTTGATTATGTGAACCGAATTTTGAAGGAAGAACGTGATATTGAGTTTGCGGCCAAACCTTTAGAAACGTCGCGTTTTCAAGTGGAAAATATCAAATTTGCCTACGTCTTTTATGAGGATGGTCTTGCAGTCAATGTCATGTATACGGTTGATGATCCTAAGAAGCGGGCCGTTGGTTTTAAGCTTTCTGAAGGGATGGACGTACCAAAGGAGTTAGAAGAGAAATTTAAGTTTGCTAGGCAGAGATCTAAACTAGCTGGAACAATTCGGGGCTCATTTTTTGTCATTAAAGGAGAATATTGAAATAATTAAAAGCCAACCAATTTTATATGAGTGAAAGCTATTTTCTCTCTTAGGAATAAAATAGCTTTCACTTTGATATTAAAACCGATTGGATAGAGCTATTTTCTTTGGGAATCTTCACCAATGTTCATTGGAGCAGTGGAGATAAGGCAAGCGTCTTTAATCAAATGGCGTTACTGCAGTAAGTGGTGACGCTTTTTTAAATTCAACGATAAATTTGTAAAATCACCAGAAAAATCATTGCTCTACGAATCAAGCATTCATTCTTTTCTCATATTTGTTTCTCAGACGGGTGATATCCTCCTTAGGTGGGAAACCAAACATCCGGGAATATTCGCGACTGAATTGTGATGGGCTTTCGTAGCCTACCCGAAAGGCAACATCAGCAGCATCTGTTGCTTCAGATAACAATATTCTACGTGCTTCCTGTAATTTTATATGTTTTTGAAATTGTATCGGGCTCATGGCAGTGATTTCTTTAAAATGCCGATGAAGTGTGGAGACGCTCATATTAGCTATTTCGGCAAGTTCTTCGATACGAATTGTTTCGTTATAATTTTTTTTGATGAACTCAATTACTTCTCTAATATGATACGTATAGCTTCCCTCTATGGCCATTTGTTCTACTATTCTCCCATATGGCCCCTGTAAAACCCGATAAAGTATTTCCTTCGTAAAGATCGGAGCAAGGACAGGGATATCGTTCGGATTGTCGAGCAAGCGGGCTAATCGAATGACTGCATCTAGTAGAGATGTTTCTACCTGACTAACAAACATAGCGCGATTTGTACGTTTTTCTGGCCCAACCTGAATCGTAGCATCATCTAAAATCTCTAGGATTTGACTTGGTGTAAATTCTAGCTTAAGCGCCAAATACGGAGCGTTTGAAGACGCGTTAATCACTTGTCCAGTCACTGGTAAATCAAGGGATGCTACAAGATAATCCCCTGGACCATATTTAAAGCTTTCCTTCGCAAGTAAAACCTCCTTCTCCCCTTGAACAATCAAACAAAAGGATGGTTTGTATACACTATAAACTGGCTCAGTAACATGTGATTCACTAATGACAAATAGTGATGGAATGCAAGTTGCATGACAACCGTCTTCACTCGAATACCGCTTAATCAGCTGGACTAGCTCGTTTTGCTGTTCATCTCTTCTCTCTGACATGTCGATTCTCCTTATTTCCGTCAATCTATTGTTATTTTCATTATAATCTATCCATTTTAATTGAGTAAGGAGTGTGAGAGGATTAGGCAATCATTTGAGAGGATTTTGATAACGGTTCCTATCTTTTTTCATTCATAATTTACAATAGATAGAAATAAACACCCATTGAAGGTAGCGAAGCATATGATCGAGAAAAAGTATACACTAAAAAACAATATTCATTTTGCTCGTACAGCAACCCTATTAGTCAAAGGCGCTTGTAAAATCACATCAAAGGTAATGCTGGAATATGAAGAGAAGTCCATTGACTTAAAAAACACCCCAGATTCAATAATTGATGTGATGTCACTTGGAATGAATCCAGGCTCTGAAATCACAATAAAGGTTGAGGGAGATGATGAGGATCAAGCACTTAAAAAAATTGAATATTGGTTGAGTGAAAATGAGATAGCTGAGCAATGAAGCCATATTGATTTGAAATGGAGGAGCTTAAAATGGAATATGTAAAACTCGGTAATACAGGTTTAGATGTTTCCCGGATATGTTTAGGCTGTATGGGCTTTGGTGACGCAACACGTTGGGTTCATCCATGGGTACTTGATGAGGAAAACACACGTCCAATCATTAAAAAGGCTCTTGATTTAGGGATTAATTTCTTTGATACAGCAAATGTCTATTCTGACGGTACAAGTGAAGAATTTGTTGGCAGAGCCTTAAAGGACTATGCAAATCGAGATGAAATTGTTCTCGCCACAAAGGTATATTTTCCAATGCAGCAAGGTCCGAACGGTGGAGGCCTTTCCCGTAAAGCGATAATGACTGAAATTGATAAAAGCCTTAAAAGATTAGGAACAGATTATGTCGATCTTTATCAAATTCATCGCTGGGATTACAATACACCAATTGAAGAAACGATGGAAGCGTTGCATGATGTAGTCAAAGCAGGAAAGGCAAGATATATAGGTGCTTCTGCTATGCATTCTTGGCAATTTTTAAAGGCTTTACATGTAGCAGAGAAAAACGGGTGGACTCGTTTTGTTTCAATGCAAAATCACCTAAATCTAATTTACCGTGAAGAGGAAAGGGAAATGCTCCCGCTCTGTAAAGAGGAAAAAATCGGCGTTATTCCTTATAGCCCACTCGCTTCAGGAAGGCTGACTCGTGATTGGTCAGAATCAACTCATCGTTCTGAAACTGACCAAGTGCAAAAATCTAAATATGATGCCACTGCAGATGCGGATCACGTAATTGTTGAACGTGTTGCAGAAATTGCAGAAAAGCATGGTGTTCCGCGTGTTCAAATCGCCATTGCCTGGTTATTGCAAAAAGAACCAGTAACCGCTCCTATTATCGGGGCAACAAAAAAATCTCATCTCGAAGACGCTGTTGCTGCGCTTTCTGTTCGTTTAACACCTGAAGAGGTTACATATTTAGAAGAGCCATATATCCCACACCAAATTGTCGGATTTCAATAATAAGATAAGGGAGCGGTACATCACTATCGAAGTATCGCTTTACTTTGACTTTAAATAATATTACGAATTACGACATTTCATCTGTACGATTTTCTAAAAATCTAACGAAATACGGAATAATATTTGTCGACCAAAAATGGTTGATATTTACATTAGGATATCCGATAATTCACCTTAAAGATGTATATTAAATATATATTTAAGGGGAAAATATGAATCAAAAATCAGATGAAATAATACTACTAGACAAAGAGTGGGAGGATTTAATTTTATCTGCACTAGAGATTGGTATAACTATTGATGAAATTAAAGATTTCTTCAATCAATTTTCTAGCCCTGAATAAGGGTTTTTTTAGTTTGTTGAAATTTTATTTACCTTAGATATCGTAGATGCCAGCTAAAGAGGCCTAGTTGTAGAAAGTAAATGGAAACCATATTATTAAATTTAGCCAAAGCTTATACTGCAGTCCCTCCTAATTCTTACAAGAATTTTTCACATATAAATGTATCATTTTATGATATAGCTGTAGACAGATATATCATAAAGTGATATATTGAATTTAAACAAATGTATCATAAAGTGATATATCATAAAAAGATATAGGAGGTGTTTCGTTGAAAACAACTGAGCAATTAACAGATTCAATGTTTTATATTATGGCTACGTTAACTAAGCCTAGGCATGGTTACGCGATTATGAGCCTGATTGAAGAGCGAACAAAAGGAGCAATAACAATAGGCCCTGCTTCAATGTATACGATTATTAAGAAGTTATTAAAACAAGAGTGGATTTATCTGTATGATGAATCTGATCCTAGACGAAAAACCTATCTGCTTACGGAGAAAGGGAAAGCAGTATTGGAAGAAAATGTGAAGCTAAGAAAGCTGATGATTAATTTTGCGGAAATGGGATTAAGGGAGGTTGAAGAATGAGGCAAACAAAGTATGTTATATCAGGTGGGTTAGCTTTTTCTGAGAAGAAGGATATGGAAAAATTACGAAGACTTTCTTTAAAAGGCTGGCATGTCAGTGACTTTAAATTTATGGGGTATATTCTTGAAAAAGGAAAAAGCATGGATTTTATCTATAGTGTCGATTATCGTTCAATAAACGAGAAGGAAGCAGAAGAGTATTTTGACTTTTTTTCTTCCTCTGGGTGGACGCATATTGCATCTGAAGGAGATGTTCACTTATTTCGTGCATTGCCTGGTACAAAGCCTATTTATAGTGATCGTGAGACACTGGTTGAAAAGCATGATAACTCAGGAAGAGCGATAAAATGGTTCGCATTAACTCTAATATTTATAACAGCACTTGCATGGCTTGGAACATTTATAAGCATAGGCTCTTTACAAATGACACTTACTATCATAGCTGGCATTCTTAGTGTCATTGCCATTCCGACCTCTTGGACTATGCTTGCAATATACAATAATAAATGGAAAGCAGAGGGGAAAAAGGGCTTAACCACACTTATAAAAAGTTTAGCAATATTATTCCTTTTTTTCGTTGCTTTTCTAATTTTCTTTGTTGTTGATGACTCAAGCAGTTCAGTTTTCATCTTAGCATATATGATACTTGGAGCAGTGGCATTTCCAACTGCTATTTGGAGCATAATGTCCCTTTATCAAAAGTTGAGTGGAAAAAATGCGTAGTATATGAGTAAGACTCAAATATGCAAAATGATCTAAAGAGATATTGATTAATAATAGTCTATCGAACTGTACTTATTAATCTACTAAGGGCGTGTATCTTCCATTGGGAGAGAATACGCTCTTTTTTTTATCTATATTTATATCTAATACGACAAACAAATGAATAACCTCATGCCATTTTTAACACTTATGTAAACGAAAGGAAGATGAATAGTTATTTACATACATACTGTATGTATGTTAAAATGAATCAAACGAAAAAAGGAGATGGTTGTGTTGCTTAATAGCTTTTATCCAGTTATTTTATCCGAAAAATTAGAAGAGACTACCGAATTTTATGAAATGAATTTTGGATTTACACCTGTTTTCAAATCAGATTGGTATGTAAGCTTAAAAATAAATGAAAATCCAATTCCTTACGAGCTCGCTATTATTGATAGTCACCATCATACGATTCCAGAAAATTACCGTAAAGCAGCACAGGGAATGATATTTAACTTTGAGGTTGATAATGTTGATGACGAGTATAAAAGACTAATTCTTAGTGAAAACTTGCCCATCATCCAGGAGATGAAAGACGAAGATTTTGGTCAAAGACATTTCATCACGTGTGACCCGAATGGCATTTTAATCGATGTGATTCAAATCATACCGCCTAATGAGACGTATCGTTCTCAATTTAATGAGGAAATATGGTCTGAGAAATAATTTCTGAATTCAATCAAGCAATTAATAAATAACTCACAATATAGGTAGGCATAATTATGAGAAAAAATAAAATAGAAACAGATGCAACCGTACAAAAATTACTTTCAACTGCAAGAAAGCATTTTGCAGAAAAAGGATTTGCTAACACAGCTTTAGAAGAAATCGTTACAGAGACAAATTTAACTAGAGGTGCTCTCTATCATCATTTTAAAAATAAAAAAGGACTATTTTTAGCGATTTTTGAACTAGTACAAAAGGAAGTGGGGGAGCGGGTTGAACAAGAGGCATTAAAAAGTGAAGACCCGTGGGAGCAGTTATTAATTGGATGTAAAGCCTTTTTATCAGCTGCAGTTGAAGAACAAAACCTAAAAATCCTTCTTATTGATGGTCCAGCAGTTCTAGGATGGGAGATCTTTAGGTTAATGGATGAACAAAATTCAATGAGGCATTTACGCGAGCAATTACAGGATATGAAAAATCAAGGATATTTGAAGCCGTTCCTGTCTGTTGATGCGATGACTCACTGTCTGTCGGGAGCAATGAATGAAGCAGCCCTTTGGATAGCAGATAATCCAGATGATAAAAACTCCTTAGAAGACACAATTTCTACAATCACGAATCTATTGGAAGGGTTAAAAAGCTCAGAAAAAAAAAGTAACAAACCTTAAAACCAAAGTTCAGACCCCTCAAACATAATATATAGACTATGATGTGGTTAGTTTACTATATATCAGTGGTTTTTGGAGGGGTCAGACCTTTTTGAGTCACCCTCAATTAGTTATATTACTTATAACATTTTCTTCAAAGATTTCCTTTTCATCATAAAGCCTATTTCAAATTGGAAACCTAGTATTTTCTCTATATCTTTTTTGTGTACCATATTAGGTTATTGAAACATTCTCTGCTTTTGTTTCCTCTCTTGAGCGTTTATTTCCTTTATAAATAAAATAAAGCGAAATTATCATAAAGAGTAACGCGAAAACCCGTTTAACATCTAATTCAATAACTAGACTATTGAACCATCCAAAATGATCAATGATGACACCAATTATAAGTTGACCAGCTATAGCAGCAATATTGGCTGCAATAACCCCAATTTTTGGTACTGCCATGACAGTTAGAAGTAAATACGCAGTTCCTAAAAATGCTGCACTTAATTGCCATTTAGGTGCTTCTAGTAATGCGAACACATTTCCACTGCCAAAAAATAAAATGAAAATCGTAAGAAACATCGTTCCGGTGAGGAAGGTTAAAAATGTTGTTTCTATTGTTCCTGCCTTTCGACTAAATGTACCATTAATAGATGATTGTGCGCTTAATGTAATACCGCCAAGCAATGTGAATAAAATCATGAATAAACCCAAAGTTATAACCTCCTAGTTAATTAATATAAGTGCGATAATCATTGAGATGACGGCAAATATTTTTTCTTTATTAATCCTCGTTTTCATGCTACCAAGCCATCCAAAATGCTCTATAACCATACTCATTACCAATTGCCCGATGATAACAGCAACCATGGATATCCCAACACCAACGAATGGAACACTTACAACAATAGAGGTTAAATAAACAACACCTAAAAGACCCCCAAGTAATGACCATTTAGGTGCTTCAAATGTATAGGAAAGCTTTCCTTTTCCAAAAAAGAGCCACAATAGCCCCATAATGATAGTGCCCATAAAGAAGTTATAAAAACTTGTTTCTATTTGTCCGATTGTTTTTCCAAGTTCAGCATAGATAGCTCCTTCAAAGCTAAGCGCTGCACCAGCCAATAAGGCCAGAAAATATGCTATAAAACGCATTGAGTAATATCCCCTTTTTCATATAATTATATATCTAGAATAATAGATATAAAGTAATAAAAAAAACAGAAATCAACAAAGATTAGATCTCTGTTTTAAAATATTTAGCAAACTGTTCAATAAATTCTTCGTTACGTCTGTAATAGGTCCATTGACCATGACGAACTGATTCAAGTAGACCTGCTTTTTGCATCATGTTTAAGTAGCTAGAAACGGTAGATTGAGAAACATTTGCTTTTTCCTGAATATCCCCAACACATACTCCGCCTTTATAGCTTACCTCCTTAGGTAGATGAGCGCCTTGTTTTGGGAAATGCTTCTCCGGTTCCTTTAACCACTTTAAAATATTTAATCGTGTTTCGTTAGATAAGGCCTTGAATACATCAATAGGTTCCATGGGCATAATTGTATATCTAGATTTCTAGATATGTCAAGTTGAGAAGAAAAATAAAAATGATAGCAGCATTTCTATATTAAAGGAAGTGGAGTTTAGTATATAAGATTGTTATAACATATAAATTCTTTCTCAGCATAAGCAGCCCTACTTTTTAACAAAAATCGGTGGAACATCCTTCGACAAAATGTTAAAATAGATTTGACTTCTTATACAAGAAATTCTCAAAGGCCTCTCAAAAAAAAGTGGGGGCCTCCTTTTTTTAGTACGCCTTCTAATACCCCGAAAATACATGAGCTTACCTTCATAATTTGAAAAATTCAATATAACAGAGCAGCTGAAATTCAGGAATAAATCCTTATTAGTGTGCGAAGAAAATAGTAGAAACCTTTACCGGTAGACGATATCTGGACTGTAAATGGCAATCAACAGTAATTTCAAGTTAATATGTCAGTTTAGTTGCAGAAGAAAGTGTTCAGAATTTATTTTCCTTAAATGGTTCAAACTACTTTTATGTAATTTTAAAGTTTATCATGCAACTAAAAAGTTACTTACGGTTGACAAGCAACCAAATAGTTGCATATAATCGACTTATGGATTTGGATAAAGACGCTATTTTCAAAGCACTTGGCGACTCAACTCGACGGCTTATTTTAGATGAACTTTCTGAACGCAACGAGCTGACGTTGTATGAGCTCACAGCACGTCTCGTTATGAAGCATAACCTTTCGATTACGCGCCAAGCTATAACGAAGCATCTTAATATGTTGGAGGATGCAGGGCTCGTCATCTCAAAAAGAAAAGGAAAATATCGAGTACTTATGTTTAACAAAGAACCACTTAAAAATTTGCTGAAAGGATGGGTAGAGTAATTTAATAACGAATGTATGAGTTTTTCTACTTGTACTCAAGATCATTAGAGGAGAACTATATATCGCAAAAATCAAAGGAGGCAAACATATGATGAAAATTATTATTACTAGTATATTCGTTCAAGATCAAGACAAAGCATTGGAGTTTTATACAAAAACACTTGGCTTTGTAAAAAAGCATGATGTTCCAAGTGGGGCATATAGATGGATAACACTCGTTTCTTCTGACGAACAAGAAGGTACCGAGCTTTTACTAGAACCTAATGAACACCCTGCTGCCAAGGAATATCAACAGAAGCTATTTGCTGATGGGATTCCAGTAACAATGTTTGGGGTCGCAGATATTCAGAAAGAATACGAGCAATTAGTGGAAAAAGGCGTAAAGTTTACGATGAAGCCAACAAAAATGGGTAATGTTACAATCGCTGTCTTCGATGATACATGCGGAAACCTTATTCAGATGATAGAGCAGTAGGAACGTTATGATAAAGGAATTAGTTTCTAAGCGACACTATTTGTAAGCTTTAGATTGGTTAAGTGTTATTTGAAAAATGAATCAATTTTATGTTAACCCTGTCCTAATTTTAGATAGGGTTTTTATTTTTACGAAAAAATAAACGATTGTCTTTAAGTCGCTACTATTTTGGTGGCTTTTTTTATTCAATCCTAGGTGGGAATTTGGAATAAAATAGAGGTTATTTTCACTTTTTTCATTGACTAACCGTTCAGTCGATAATAAAATGTATTTGAATTATCAAACATTAGGGGATGAGGTGCTCGAGTGGATTTATATTATGAAGTTAAAGGAAGCGGAAAACCTTTGATTCTTATTCATAGTGGTGGTTCTGATATCCGTGACTGGACTTATATTGCGACAGTTTTGTCAAAGCATTTCTTGGTGATTACTTATGACGGCCGAGGTGCCGGAAAGTCTCCTTCTCTCTTAAAGCCTGCTAATTATGTTGAGGATTTAAGACTTCTCTTGGAACACCTTCAGATAGAGAATGCAGTAATTATTGGTCATTCGATGGGAGGTCAAATAGCAACCGATTTTTTATTAACTTACCCGGATAAAGTATCTGAGCTTATTTTAATAGCTCCTGGACTAACAGGATTTAATTACTCCAAAGAATTACTAGATAGCATGAAGAGAGTTAGTGAGGCAGCACCAAATGTTGAGAAGATGGTTCAATTAGCGCTTGCTGTACCGACAAATCGGATTGTGATGAATAGCCCACATCGTGAATTAATGATTGATATGATGCGTTAGCATATATTAAAAACATTTGAGTGGAAAACCTTTGAGATTATTTGGTCTGATCCACCTTCTATTGAAAGGCTTGGAGCTATTAAAGCAAATACGCTTTTTATAATTGGAACAGAGGATATTCCGGATAATTATGCAGTTGCTGAATCATTCAAGCGGGTTCCTAACATAGAATTTATTGAAATTGAAGGAGCTGATCATATGGTGACATTAACACATCCGGAACAAGTGTCTCAATCTATAATAAAATTTTTAAAGAGTTGAAGTAGCGTATTTTTCATTTATCTAAGTAGAAATCCTGAAAAGTTCAAATAAGGTTATCAGGCAACTTTAATAAGTAAAGTTGCCTTACGTGCTGTTGTTTCTAGGGTATTTTTAAGAAAATCTGCCCTTTCTGTGATAATGATATTTCTACTAAGCTAAACTTTTTAGTCGATAACTTATCTATCAACCGATTCCATTAACTGAAAGAAGTATTCGGGCTTATACGTTTTATTTAGGTTATACCACGATTCCAATGTATCTGGGGCAAATACGTCCAACTTTTTTAGTACTTCCATTGTAAATTCAAGCGGAGCTACTCCTGATGCAGTAATCAAATTTTCATCAGATACTGCCGGTCCTATCTCATAAAATGTTTCTCCTTTATAATTAGGGCAGACCATTTTAATATACTCTAAGTCATTGCTAGTATGCTTTCTAGTATCAAGGTATCCATTATTCGCGAGGCCCTCTGTTGCACCGCAAATAGCAGCTACAATCGTGCCAAGCTTTAAAGCCTCGCCAATTTTTTTCAAGATAGGCTGATGAATTGCTTCTCCCCAAGTCGTTCCTCCAGGTAAAATGATCAGATCCTTCCTTTCAAGAGTACATTCATCAAGGGAAATATCTGGCTTTATGTGCAGTCCACCCATCGTAGTGATCATTTCTTTAGTAGCTCCAACAGTAACAACGTTTAAAGGTTCTATATCGTTTTTGAAATATCTCCCTGACGTTAGTTCAGCTATTAAGTATCCATATTCCCAGTCTGACATTGTATGAAATACATAAAGATAAGCCTTTTTAGTTTCCATCAAATAACACTCCAATCTCAATTGATATGGACTATTATAAGATGACTTCGCTGACAGCTAGCGTCAGCGAAGTTATCAGCCTTGATAAAATTTTATTAATTCCGATAGAACGTCAATAAGCTTTTTCTTAAGGCTTATTGGCTCAACCACTTGAATGGACTTACCATATGGCAAAAGTAAATTAGGTACAAAAGTATCGAGCATACTTTTCTCAAGAAGAAATACTGCTTTGTTTGAAGTTCGTTCCTGTAAATAATGGCTTAAAAACCAATGCTCACAAAGATCACCTAGCGCCGTTGTACTTCCACTGACAACTAAAGAAATCATCTCTTCCGTATCTTCTATAGCTGGAAGGATGTTTCTCATAAAAAAATCACGTGCTGAAAAATTTTCTGGCACGGTAAACGTATTTTCAGTTCTCATTATATTTTCAATTCTTCCTACTCTAAAACTACGGATATCCTTCCTAAGATGACAAAATCCAATCACATACCACCTATTATTCCAATAAATTAATCTGTACGGATCAATTAATCGATACGTTGATTGATCTTCGTTATTTTTATGGTATAGCATTTTGATAGAATATCGATCAGCTACAGCCTCCTCCAAATCCTTTAAAAAAGGTTCAACAGTGAGGGAGCGTAATCGATGTATTACTTCAAGACTAGTTAAATGCTGGTTTATCTTCGTTTCCTGCTCTTCATTTGAATAGTTGCTTAGCTTTGAAATAGCTCTGCTTAGTGCTTCGCCTCCATAATATCCTGCTTCCTCAGCAAAAACAGCAGCATGAAATAAAGCGGTTTGCTCCTCGCTATCAAAAAAAAGAGGAGCTTCAATAAAATTATTCAATAACGTATAACCACCGTTATGTCCTGCATCTGAGATGATCGGTACACCACTTGTTGAAAGTGTATCAATATAACGATACACAGTCCTTATATGAATCTCTAACTTTTCTGAAATTTGTTTTGCAGTCACTTTTTTATTTGAACTAAGCATCCATAGAATTGCCAGCATATTATCAATTTTAGGCATGTAAACCCACCTTTATCGGAAGTTATTATTCATTATATGGGTTTATTTTCCTTAATACAATTGACCTCCATTTACGGGGAGGGGTAACTTGTTTACAAAGAGTATAAGAAATGCAAGGGAACGTCGACTATCTATAGGTTATAAATCCCAGATAGAAATTAAAGTTACTAGAAGGAAATTAACTACTTTTAGTGAAACCTATACAAAGTAAGTTTCATTGAACAATCAAGTATAAAGAAATGAGAGAATGAGATGAAAAAATGGACGAAGTTAGAATCAACGTATTTATATAAAACTCCCTTTGGTAATTTGAGAAGTGATAAGTGCAAACTTCCAAATGGAAATATAATAGAGAATTACTATGTAAGTGAATTTTCTAATTGGGTAAATGCAGTAGTTTTAACAGATGATATGAAGGTCGTTCTTGTTAAGCAATATCGCCATGCAGGAGATGACTTCTTTTTAGAGATACCTGCGGGAATAATCGAAGCGGATGAGACGCCTGAAGAAGGGATTCTTAGGGAGGTAAGGGAGGAAACTGGGTACATTTCCAATACTGTCCCAATAAAATTAGGAGAGTTTTATGTTAATCCTTCGACGCAAAACAATAAAGTGATTACTTATTTGATTAAGAATGCAATTAAAGGATATGACCAAGACTTAGATGAAAATGAAGACATAGAAATTGTTTTAATGGATTTTATTGAAATGGGAAAGGCGATAAAAAATAATAAAATCAAAACACAGCTATTTACTGCATCTGCCTATTATATGGTTAAAGATTTTTTATCTACTAAATAGAATATAAGTGTGATTTGTACTAAAAAAGGAAAGGATTTATATTTTATTAGTATCTTTGAATAATATGTTTAGCTACCAGTTAACATATTTACAAGGAGTATAGAAAAGATTCATTCAAAGAAAACTAAAAATGAAAGCGTTGACATTTATTGTTGAGCATGATAAATTATTAACTATAAATTATATATCTAGTACAGGAATGTTACCTTAATAGGGCATAACCTGATCTGATTTGAAGCACGGCAAACTTGTGCCTTCATTTCAGATCAGGTTTTTTTTGTTAGAAAGGAGGTGGTGCCTTCCATAATTTTCTTGAAATAATTTGCTAGAAACGAAAACATAATTGGATGGGGGAAACACGGAAAATGAAAAGAAAAATTTTTTTAGTCTTCATAATGATGATGATTGTTAATTTAGTAGCTTGTGGAAGTTTAAACCAAAATGTAACCGAGAACTCTAATGGAGATAAAAATAAAGGATCAGAAGAGCAAAAAGAACCAGGGAAAGTGACGATTTATCTTGTTCGTCATGGTAAAACAATATTAAATAACACAGATCGTGCTCAAGGTTGGGCAGATGGACCACTTATTTCTGAGGGGGAAGAGTTAATTCATAATGTTGGGAAAGGATTAGCCGATATACCATTTACTGCCGCTTATTCAAGTGACAGTGGTAGAGCAATCCAAACAGCAAATATGATTTTAGAAGAAAATCAAACTGATGCAAAAGACTTAGAGTTAGTTCAAAAACAAGGAATTCGTGAAGGGTATTTTGGAATTTATGAAGGAGAAAAAAATGAAGTTATGTGGGGGGATGCTGCTAAACACTTAGGTTATAAAAGCCAAGAAGAGCTTTTAGCTAGCGGTGGCAATCCTATTGAAAAGATAATGAATGCCGTTTCGGAAATTGATCCATCTAAAGAAGCAGAAAGTTATGAAGAGCTTAAGGATCGGGCTTTTACAGAATTTAAGGCAATAGCAGATGAAGCATATCAAAATGGCGGAGGGAATGTTTTAGTCGTTTCGCACGGAATAACAATGGGAACTATCCTTGCTCAAATTGATATTAGTAAATTACCAGCTGGAAGCTTCGAAAATGGCAGTGTAACAAAGCTAGAATATGATGGAAGTGGATGGAACGTTTTAGAAGTAAATGAAATGAAATATGCAGAAGTGGGAAAGGGCAAAAAATAGTCCAAGTAGCAGTGGCATATGAATAGGTGCATTAACAGGAAAAGAGTTGCTCACTACTCTTTTCGTTCGTAAACAAAGCAAGTTGAAATTTTTAGTTCGATTACACTCCAGAAATGATGAGCGTTTTATTGAAGGTATTATTAGACACATGAGGAAAACCGACTGTATAGAGTACAGTCGGTTTGTTTGTTAACATTATTTAAGCCAGTCACTAGAACGATGTGCTAATTCCTGTAATGTATTCATAAACAATCCTGCATGATAACCGTCACAAACAGAATGATGGACCTGTAAAGATACTGGTAAGTAAATGGAATCACCTTTTTTAATGAATTTCCCTGCCGTTATAATAGGAAGTAAGTGATTACCGTTATGTTGAATATTCAAGTTAAATCCAGTAAATGAAGTCCATGGAATCATAGAGACAGAAACGGTATTTTCAGGAATGGGTGTTTTCGGAAACAGCTTGCCTAAACCATTATACGTTTCTACGTCAGAAAGGTAATCATGATAAAATTGTTTGAAGTCTTTTTCTGCTTGAGTCCAAATACCTGAAAATTCTTTTGATTGATCATCAAAAATAGTGTATACAGGGTTTAATCTATCCCAATAGCCTAATTCACCCTCACTGTTGTAACTCGTTCTAAAAGCTGTGTTTGTATTTACTACGCTTGTGACTAAAAAAATAAATGCAGGATAAAATCTATATCCGTTTTGTTTGATATTTTGGTATAAAACCGTTATATCAAGCTCTGTAGTTATGCTAAAAGTCGTTTGTTGGTTCAAAAAATGTTGAAAGATCTCTTTTCTCTTCCAAGTGTCTAAATCAATTTTATGAAAGTTCAATTTATACGCCTCCTAAAGTTAATATTTATTAAAATTTAGGAGGCTAACTTGTCTGCTTTCTTCATAAAATCCATTCCTTTCAAGGAGCTAATCATATAGTATCACAGATAAGGGATTATGAAATAAAACGATTTCTAAAGAAGCGGTACACCAATTCCGCGAATAGATGTTATTAAATTAAAGTTGTTTTATAAACAGTCCCCATCATATAATTGTGTGAAAAAAGGATGCGTATCATCATGCCAATTAATTCTTTTGAAAACTATCCGATGAGCTGGAAGCCATCGATTGATAAAACGAAAAGGCCTATTTATCAAGCACTTGCGGGGCAATTGGAACAGGATATCGTAAGCGGAGTTTTATTGCCTGGAACAAAGCTTCCGCCACAGAGAGAACTGGCTGATTATTTAGATTTAAATGTAAGTACCATCTCTAAAGCTTTTAAAGTGTGTGAGTTAAAGGGATTGTTAAGTGCAACCGTTGGAAGTGGCACCTTTGTATCATATGATGCGTTATCGAATGCGTATTTGCTTGAAGATAAAAAGCCGAAGCACTTAATTGAAATGGGAGCAACTCTGCCAGATAATGATTCTTTTGAACCACTGCTATATCAATTAAAAAGCATGCTGCAGGAGGCAAATTATGAAAAATGGTTTGGATACGGTCGAGCAGGTGAAAGTCTTTGGCAAAAGGATGCTGCTATTAAGCTGATTCGAAGAGGTGGGTTTGAACCGACAGTTGATCGCATTTTATTTGCAAATGGTGGCCAGAATGCGATTGCTGCAACACTAGCAGGGCTTTGTAAACCAGGAGATCGCATCGGTGTTGATCATCATACATACCCTGGTTTGAAAACTGTTGCAGCAATGCTTAGTGTGCAATTAGTACCGATAAAATCAGTGAACGATGAAATGAGTCCAGCGGCCTTTGAATATGCTTGTAAAAATGACAACATCAAAGGCATTTACTTGATTCCAGACTATCATAATCCTACAGCTACCTTTATGTCTGTTGAAAATCGTAAAATGATTGCAGCAATTGCCAAAACATATAATCAGTTTGTTATTGAAGATGCTTCATACCATCTTCTCAGCAAACAACCACTACCAGCAATCGCATCATTTGCACCAGAACAGGTTATTTATATTGCGAGCTTATCAAAGTCATTAGCACCAGGATTACGACTAGCCTATGTTTCAGTGCCTAGTCAATTTAAGGAGCCCATTTCAAAGGCACTTTATAATTTAAATATAACCGTTTCACCATTATTAGCAGAACTAACAGCACGTACGATTGTATCGAACCAATTTGAAGTCTTAATCGAGAGTCACCAGGAACAAACAATTCGCAGAAACCAAGTCGTTGATCGCTATTTGGCAGACTATACTTGTCTAGGTGTTGAGACAGGCATCTTTCGGTGGCTGCTTTTACCAGGAAATCTTTCAGGTGCTGAATTTGAAGCATTAGCTGCCAAGCAGGGAGTACAAGTGTATGCTGCTGAACGTTTTGTGGTGGGAAATAGTTGTCCAGATCGGGCTGTAAGAGTTTCTGTTTGTGCACCAAAAACCATCGATGAGCTTGAACAAGGCTTGAGTATTCTTAAACGTTTACTAGATGAAATTGCTTAATATATTGTTCGCCATACAATTATTATATTGTATGGCTTTTTTGTGCATGTTATGATGATTCAAATCAAGTTACAGATGAGTAGAAATTTGAGAAGGGTAGGGGGAAATTATGCTGCAGAAAGAACGTGTAAAAGCAATGGACCTTCAAACAGCTTGGTTGCAAAGCTATACTAGTTCTCCAGAGAAACAAAAAGCATTATACAACCGCACATTATTCATTGTGAGTATTTCACAAATTTTTGGTGGGGCAGGGTTAGCGGCAGGAGTGACTGTCGGAGCACTGTTAGCCCAGCAAATGCTCGGTACAGATGCGTTTGCTGGACTTCCTTCTGCATTATTCACTTTAGGATCTGCAGGAGCTGCCTTATTTATTGGAAGACTTTCTCAACGTTACGGTCGTCGTACTGGTTTAACAGTCGGTTTTATGATCGGTGGACTTGGTGCAATAGGAGTCATACTTGCAGCAATTATAAATAGCGTATTCCTCTTATTTGCTTCACTCCTTATTTATGGTGCAGGAACAGCGACAAACCTACAAGCTCGATATGCGGGGACGGATCTAGCTAACAATAAACAGCGGGCAACAGCTGTTAGTATGACAATGGTTTTTACAACATTTGGTGCAGTGGCAGGACCGAATCTAGTTAATGTGATGGGGGATTTTGCCGTTTCTATCGGTGTTCCATCATTAGCTGGTCCTTTCATTTTATCAGCAGCAGCATATATTTTAGCTGGTCTTGTACTTTTTGTGATGCTTCGTCCAGATCCATTAGTTATTGCCAAAGCAATTGAAGCTTCTAACCAAGAACGTATTAGTAATGACCATTCAACTGATATGGAACAAAACGGGGACAAAAGAGGTGTTATCGTTGGCGCGACAATTATGGTTCTTACGCAAATTGTTATGATTGCCATCATGACGATGACACCAGTTCATATGAGACATCACGGTCATGGTTTGGGTGAAGTAGGTGTTGTCATTGGGTTTCATATAGGGGCGATGTATCTCCCTTCATTGGTTACAGGTGTATTAGTTGATAAGCTTGGACGTACTGCAATGGCCATTGCCTCTGGAGCTACATTGCTTCTAGCAGGTTTAGTATCAGCATTCGCACCAGGTGATTCGATGGTTCTTCTAGTAATTGCTCTTTGTTTACTAGGATTAGGATGGAATTTTGGCCTAATAAGTGGGACTGCGCTTATTGTTGATTCAACTGAAACATCTTCGCGGGCTAAAACGCAAGGAACAGTGGATGTTTTAATTGCATTGTCAGGGGCTGCTGGAGGAGTATTGTCTGGAATGGTTGTGGCGGGTTCAAGTTATGCAACATTATCCTTTATTGGAGGAATCTTATCTCTATTATTGATACCAGTCGTAATATGGTCTATAAAAAATAAAAATAAGGTAAGATGATAGATTATTTTTAATAGAGTTCATTTTATTTATTATGTTTTCTAAAGGAGATTGTGAAGTATTGCTAAAATTATATGAAGCAATACCACAATTAAACGGTATCACGTTTTCTTACCTAATTAGACAATATCTGCATGGAAAACCAAACAAAAAATCTTCCAAGACGGAAGATTTTTTAAGTTAAATCGGGAAATCCTTGTTGGCGCATCGCCTCATAGACTAATATTGCCGCTGTATTCGAAAGGTTCAATGAACGAACCTTATCATTCATTGGTATCTTTAAAAAATGACCTTTATTTTTTTCATGTATATCCTTTGGTAAACCAGTTGTTTCTTTACCAAACATAAAATAATGCTCCTTTAACCTATCACTGAAATCAAAGGATGAATGTGTTTTTGTACCATATGTTTCAATATAGTAAAACTCACCTTGATTTTTCGCGAAAAAGTCTTCTAATGAGTCATAGTACGTTATGTTTACAGACTTCCAGTAATCTAAACCTGCTCGTTCGATCATTTTTTCATCTGTTGAAAAGCCAAGTGGTCTAATTAAATGCAAGGCAGTTTTCGTTGCGGCACAAGTAAGTGCAATATTTGCAGTATTAGCCGGAATTTCTGGTTGATATAATACAACATGTATTGGCAAGAATGTCACCTCTATTTTTTATTTCGCCCTATAAATTATAGCATATAGTTTGTCGTGATATGTACTTAAGCAACACCAATTAAAGTTGAAGGTTTCATTTTTAGAAAAGTGCATTCTCAATAAAAGAGGCTATTCAACGCATGCTTTTTCGCTATTCATTTAGATTATTGGATAAGGTAAAAGGAGCGAATTAAATGTTCTTGAATCATAAAGTCATTTAAAATAGAATAAAGTTCTTTTTTTGTTATTTCCAAAAGAAAACAGCTAAATACAGGTAGGCTTGAATATCAACATGACTAAAGTTTTTTTATAAAAATAGAAAAGTAGAAAAATAGATTGAAGGGATGAATAAATGGATCTTCAACAGCTTAAGTATTTTGTAGAGGTAGCTAGACAAAAAAGCTTTACAAAAGCATCGCATATTTTGCTTGTTTCTCAGCCATCGATAAGCAAGTTGATTAAAAATCTTGAGGATGAGCTGAAGGTGACTTTATTAGATCGCTCAGAGAGGAAAATTGAGCTTACTGATGTAGGAAGGATTGTTTATGAGCAGGCTTTGAAAATTATACAGTCGGTAGAGGATGTTTATTCTTCTGTTGATGAGCTGGTTCATATGGAAAAAGGAACGATACATATGGGATTAATGCCTTCAATAGGTGTATTACTATTTCCTAAAATACTTGCTGGATTTAAAAGCAAATATCCGCAAATTGATATTGATATGGTTCAATATAGTGCAAAACAATTAACACGTAAGGTAAAACAAGGAGAGATTGATTTAGGAGTTACCGTAATGCCGGTTGACACTGAGCTATTTGAAATCATCCCTTTGTTATCTGAGGAATTAGTCGTCATCGTCGATAATGAACATTGGCTCGTTGAAAAAGAATCAGTACATCTAGCTGAATTAAAACATGAATCATTTATTCTATTAACAGAGGATTATGTCCTCCATGATGTAGTGAAGAGAGCATGTGTTCAGTCTGGGTTTGAACCGAAGATTGCCTTTAAAAGCTCCTTATGGGACATCATGGGTGAGATGGTGGCAACACAGGTGGGGATTTCAATTATTCCGAGGTCGATGGTGAGTCGATTTAATAATGAAAACGTACATGCGATTTCGATATCCTATCCATCTATTGATTGGGAAGTAGTGCTTATTTACAAGAAGAATAAATATCTTTCTTTTGCAGCAAGGGCATTTATTAAATATGTTCAAGCGAATAAGCCGTAAGTCTTTATAACTTTTTCGCATAGTTTTGATAGTTTATATGTATTTTACGAATGGAAAAACTCAGGGTAAAATCATTTATAATTCCTTATTTTCGGAATATTCATTAAACTATGATGTATTGGAGACTATGAGATGATAGAAATTAAAACAGAGCTAACAACAAACAAAAAACAGAAACCTGATCTTAACAATCTTGGCTTTGGTAGGTTTTTTACTGACCATATGTTTGTCTTAGATTATAAAGAAGACAAGGGCTGGCATGATCCACGGATTATCCCGTATCAACCAATTTCCTTAGATCCAGCTGCAAAGGTTTTTCACTATAGTCAAACGGTATTTGAAGGACTAAAGGCATATTTAACAGTAGATAAAAGAGTGTTACTATTCCGGCCAGAAAGTAATTTCAAAAGATTAAATGTGTCTAATGAACGTTTATGTATCCCTGCCATCAATGAAGAGCTTGCATTAGAAGCACTGAAGCAATTGGTAGCAGTTGATCGGGATTGGATTCCAAGTACTCCTGGGACATCTTTATATATTCGTCCATTTATTATTGCGACAGATCCGTGTTTAGGTGTGTCTTCTGCAAAGCAATTCCAATTCATCATGATTTTGTCTCCTGTAGGCTCTTACTACAAAGACGGTATAAAACCAGTAAGAATTCTAGTTGAGGATTACTATGTGCGGGCTGCTCCGGGTGGAACAGGTGCAGCAAAAACGGGTGGTAATTATGCGAGTAGTCTTAAAGGACAGGAAATGGCCAGCAAAGATGGATATGAGCAAACATTATGGTTAGACGGAAAAGAAAAGCATTATGTTGAAGAGGTAGGAAGTATGAACATCTTCTTCAAAATAAATGGGACCGTTATAACACCTGCGTTAAACGGTAGTATTCTTCCAGGTATTACACGTGATTCTATGATTCAGTTATTAAAGGCAAAAGAGATTGCTGTTGAAGAACGCAGAATATCAATTAATGAAATTGTCGAAGCCTACCATAATGGAGCATTAGAAGAGGCATTTGGTACCGGAACAGCGGCAGTTATTTCACCAATTGGGGAATTAAAATGGTTAGATGAAAAAATCATCATTAACAATGGCGAAATTGGAGAAGTAACACAAATGCTTTATGATACATTAATTGGTATCCAAAATGGCTCACTTAAGGATGAGTTTAGTTGGACAATAAAGCTATAAAATTGTTTAAAAAGCCTGTGAAATCGTTGTTTCACAGGCTTAATATCGCGAATTCTCGTATGGTAGCATATTCGATAAAAATCAAAGGATAGATTTCTATAAGCTATTTTGAGAAAATTTCTTTTGTATGATCCAACGCCATTTTATTTCCTAATGCTGAATAATCAAGCCAAGGTTGATCTGGAACTTTGTAGACATGATTGGCTTTTACTGCTTTTAAACCTTGCCAAATAGGGGACTCCTGTAACTGTTTGTAAGCTGTTTGAGCTTCGTCATCTCGATTGACAACAACAAATATAGCATCAGCATCAAAGTCTGAAAGAACCTCCTGGGAAATGACTTCATATGGCTGATTTGAATCAAGCTCCTCAATCCCGTTAGCAGGCTTTAATTGTAAATCCTCAAATAAAATCGGACCCATCGGACGTTTTGTCGTAAAGACGCGTAATTCTTTTGCGGTAACACGAATGGCCATCACTTTACTATCTTCACCAAGCTCATTTTTAATTAAAGTGCGTACCTCTTTTGCTTGGTTTTCGTAATCTGCAATAAATTGTTCAGCCTTCTCCTCTCGGTTTACAAGCTTACCAATCGATCTTAAATGATCTCTCCACGTTCCTTCATCAAGATTAAATACTTCTGTAGGGGCAATCTTTTCATATTTGGCTACATCCTGACCGCCAAATTCTTTGTCTAAATAGATGACAGAAGGGTTCAATTCGAGCAATGCTTCCATGTCTGGATCTTTAGCAGGTCCAAGCTGTTTCGTATCCTTCAACTGATCCTTCACATGGGGAAGAAAATCCTTTAACTCTCCGCCAACGACCGAACCAACAGGTGTAATTCCTAACGCAAGCAAATCATTTGTTAAGTGAATAGAGAGGGAGGCAATTCTCGTTTCATTATCAGCTGCCTTCTCTTCATTCGATGATTGAGTCGCATTTGAAGCATTTTGTCCGCATGCTGACATTAATAGTAACAGCATTGCACTAAATAAAAGGATAAGTTTCTTTTTCATCAATGTATCTCCTTGTAGTTGAATTTATTTTGTTTTTGCCAATAAATAAAGAAAATATGGGGCTCCAATTGCTGCAACAATGACACCTGCAGGAATTGCATTTGGCTGAAAGATAGAACGTCCCACCGTATCTGCAATCACTAAAATGACCATCCCAATGAGCCCTGCGACAGGAAGACTATGCTGATACATGGGGCCAACAAGACGACGTGCAAGGTGGGGGGCAACGAGACCGATAAAACCAATCCCGCCTACCATTGCAACACTCGCGCACGATAGACCAACAGCCGTTGCCAGCATAAGCAAGCGTTGCCTTTGAACTGAGGTACCGAGCCCTGCTGCGACGTCATCCCCTAAAGCTAGGACATTTAATGTTCTAAACTGGGACCAAGCAAAAGGTGCTAGGATCAGAATCCAAGGAAAAAGGGCGAGTACATGAATCCAATCTCTACCCCAAACATTTCCTACAAGCCATCTTGAAGCAAATGTATATGTCTCTTCATCAAGACGAAGGGAAAGGAAAAGTGTAGCGGCACTAAAGCCTGCTGAAACGGCAATTCCTGTGAGAATCAGTCTGATAGGCAGCAATCCTTTCGCCCGGTCATAAGCAAGAATAATAATTATAAAAGCAGTTAAAAATCCACCTAAAAAAGTAAATAACGGAATAAGAATCGCTGCATGACCATCAAACGAATGATAATAAGTAACAAAAAGAATAAGACCAAAGGAGGCCCCTGCATGTAGTCCTAAAATTCCTGGGTCTGCCAAAGGGTTACGGGATAATCCTTGTAGAATTGCACCAGAAATACCTAAGCCAATTCCGCCTAACATGGTGATTAAAATTCTTGGCATCCTGTATTCAACCAGGACTAATGAGCTTTTATAGTCACCATATCCAAATAGGGTTTGGACCACTTTTAACGGAGTAATTTTCAAGGATCCTGTATTCAAACTAATTAATACAATACTGATGCTGATTAAGATTAATACGAAAGCAACAGTATAGGCTCTTTTGTTGTCGACGTTAGCTTGGAATTTCATTTATAAATCACTTCCAGTTTTACGAGCAATATAAAGAAAAAACGGGACTCCGACTAAGGCAACTAATATACCAATGGCCAATTCACGAGGTGGATTGATCGTTCTCGCACCTAAATCAGCTATAATCAGTAAGATTGAACCCAATAAAGCTGACATCGGGATGATAAGCTTATAATCTACTCCAACTAACTTTCGAGAAATATGGGGGATGACTAATCCGATAAAACCTATTGAACCAACAGCTGAAACAGAAACTCCTGCCAAAATAACAGCTATAATTATAGATAGAACCTTTATGAAGGCTACGTTCATCCCAAGATTCTTTGCTATATCATCCCCTAAGGAAATAAGAGAAACAGAACGCCCCATCATCATTGCCCAAATAATGGTGATCAGAATGACAGGAGCTAACACCTTTAAATGATCCCACTTAATTCCTGCTACACCACCTGCGAACCAAAAGGCTAAATCTTGATTCAAATCAAAGTAAATGGCAATACCTGTACTAAGTGAATGTAACAGTGCTGCAATTACTGCACCTGAAATTGTCAGACGCATAGGTGTTAGCCCACCTGGGACAGAAGAGCCGATGATAAAAATGAACAATGTACTAAGCACTGCACCAATAAATGAAAAAATCATTAACAAAGAGTATGGAATACCTGGAAAAAAAGCAAAGCAAAGAGTAACAATAAACATCGCTCCAGCGTTAATGCCAAGAATCCCTGCATCAGCTAATGGATTGCGGGTAACCCCCTGCATTAAACACCCAGCAACTGCAAAGCCTGCCCCGACAATTGCTGCACCAATCACCCGAGGAAGCCGCAGTTCAAAAATAATCTGTTGCTCAGTCAGTGTAGGATTATAATGGAAAATTGCTGACAACACTGTATGAAACGTAACCTCTTTTGCCCCAAGAGAAATAGCCAAAATCATGCTGGTGATTACTCCAAGAATCGCTAAAATAAATAAAAGCAATAACAGATAAGTGTTTGAACGATTTTTGTTGAATTTTTGAGGAGAGGTATGTAACATTTGAACGCACCCTTAATTTATTAATAATGATAATCATTATCATTTTGTTATTATATTTTATAACTATCTTTTAAAGCAATCTATTTTTTTGAAAAGATCTGAGAATTTTAATAAACGCCCTATTTATTTCTTTATATTGAGAAAGTACCTAATCATAGGGTGGTTTTATAGTGAATTATAAGGTGATTTACTATATTACGTGATGACGGTTGTCTCATACAATAAAAAGCATAGTTTCATAAAAAACAATCAAAATAATCTTGAAACTTTTTCCAATAATAAAACGTAATAATGATAAAAGAAGCGACAAGTAAAGGGAGGGATTATATGTTAAACCTATTACAAATTATTTTTTCATTCATTGGTGTGGTAATTGCCGTCTATGATTTAAACGTGAATTCGGTTGATTTAAGCTCGTATGTCTATCTCTTTTTAGGGGCATCGTTTTTGACATTAGCAGTATCTCAACTAAAGGAAAAGAAAAAACGAATAGGAATGCTAACGATCCTTGTTACTTTATTGATGTTCTATGTCTCATTTCAGGGAATTTTTTTCGCTTAACAGATAGCGTTACCACAATAGGTGGTGGCGCATTTTTTATTCAAAGAATCAACTTGTATTTTTTACCAAAAAGGAACGATTCAATGGTATGATGAAACAAGGAAATGCCTAAACTTTACTAGTTGAAATGCTCGTATTTTTATTTTTAGGGGGCTAAAATTTGAGGGAGACAAATAATAAATCTATCGTTTCTTTAACTTTAGGGATATTATCAATCATCTTGCCTTATATTGGCTTAATTCTTGGTATTATTGGGTTTGTTCTATCCTTCAAAAGCATTGGTGAAATCAACCGTTTAAAGCAAAAAGGCAAGGGGTTAGCTATTTCTGGAAGGGTTTGTAGTCTTATAGGAATATGCATGCAAATCGTGATCATTTTACTTGGAGTTTTAGCATACGAGTCACTTTTAATTATAGGAAGCTAGTAGAAATCTAAATTACGGTTTAAAAGGGGTCAAAGATGAGAGAAGAAATAAAGTCTGAAGTTGGAAAAATAGTAGGTTCAAAATTACAGTATGCAGGAAGGGCGTCTAACCTCTTATGGTTAGGCTTTGGGGATATCGTTCAAATAATCCGAAGAGGCAGAACCGAAGAAGCTGCAGAATACGCTTTACATATCCAATGTTCGTGGAGAATTACATTAGGAAGCAAAATTGTTGTTGCTTCAAGGGATTTTTATTCTCCTCACTCACAATGGGATGAAGATTATGAGGATTTCGATTGGGATATACATGGTAACAACAGGTTTGATGAACGTATGAAAGCTTTTATAAAAGACAACCGACAAATAAAAGTAATACAAATTGATTCTGATGAAGTCGGTGGATTAACAATCCTTTTATCGGGTGGCTATAAGTTAGACGTATTTCCAGACAGTTCAGAAGACGATGAATATAGTGAGCACTGGAGATTATTTAAGCCGAAAGATAACAGCCCTCATTTTATTGTTACAGGGAACGGAATTAGATAATGCTTGAGCTTAAAAACTAAAAGGCGTACTGAAATGAGTAGTGATGGATTAATTTAAGGCAATAGGTAATATAAAGAGGTGTTCTTTGTGAAACGAGGGCTAAAGAGATTTTTACCTTTTATGATTGTTTTAGGAGGATTAATCATATTATTTCTGTTTTATGTGTTCGTTGGCCAGGAATACCTTTACGCTAAGAAAAATGCAAATAGACTTTTAGAATTAGAGTTACCTAGAAAATCAGAAGTGATTGAACAAGATTTTGATTATGGGGTTATCTATGGAGGAGGTCCTTGGGGCAATGGCGGTTATCCAACACTTGTTGCGTATAAAAGGATACGAACCGAATTGAGTGAAAAAGAGATATTTGAATATTACAATACAGATAACTTTGAAATATACTTCGATGGTTCAGTGGAGCTAAAGAAAAACAATAAAGGGCAAATCTGGTACGAAGGGTTGATGAAGGATGAAGATGCCTTGAGTACAGAGAAGAATGATGAGGAACCTATGGAGGTTATGATTCAATATAGGACCGAATTTAGTTATCCATTTTTCATAGATTTTTATTGAATAGCGGGGGATACATCTGTTTTGGATTTATAAAAGCTGAAAAGGGAGAATCATTAATGCCATTATATAATAAACTCGTTCGTGATAAAATTCCTGAAATAATAAGACTCTTTTCTATAAGATTGTTTTTTTAGCACTAACTATATAAGGGTTGATTGGAGCGGAAGTGCGAGACTCCTGCGGGATGCGTGGGAGAGGTGAGACCCCGCAGGTGTTTACACTGAGGAGGCTCACCACCCACCCCGCGGAAAGCGAGTACTGTAGCGGAAATCAACGCCGAACGACAACACTGTAAAAAGGTAACAAAGTTTTGAGACAGCCATTTATTAAAAGAAAGACAGATCAATACACTGTAAAAAAACTTGATGACAATAATTATATTCAAGAATTAAGGAGAAAGCTTCAAGAAGAATTAAATGAGTATTTAGAAGCAACGAGTAATGAAGAAGCGCTAGAAGAACTAGCTGATCTTGTAGAGATTATTCATGCATTATCGTTCATTCACAATGGGAATTTTGAAAAAGTGGAAGCTATTAGACAGAGGAAACTTAAAGAACGTGGTGGGTTTACAGAAAAAATCTACTTAATAGATGTGGATGATTCTGTATAGAATGCTTAATTAAGATATAGATAGTTATGTTATAGAAATAGAGATTGGTAAGTTTCCGTTCCATGTATTAGGAGGAATAGTTTTTGAAGAAATTTCGTGGGAAGAATAGATATTTCCGCAATTTATGGAAAGAAGTAGAGACTTTTGATTTGCAACTTGATGAAGAGTCGTGGTTTGATTTTTGGCATATTCATCTCGACTTTTTCGGTGTCGGTAAATATAGCTTAAAAATAAGAAGAGAACATATTAAAGCACATGTAGCTTTGTATAATCATTTATTAAAACAGCTAGAAGCATTTGAGAAGCCATATCAATCTTGGATATGTATTCATGAGGAAGACCCTGGTTCTGATGCTGTATATATTCATACGCCAAACCCAAATGATGATTATTTTCCTCATAGGGTTACCGAAATAAATTGGAATTGTAAAATACCTAATACGTATAGGGATTTAATAGATCTTGAGAAATTTAATGTAGGTTATTATAAGTCTGAATTCGAAGAAATGTATTATATACAAGTGAAGGAACAAGGTGTTAGTTTGTAAATTGTTACAACTAACAGTGAGAAATTCTCATTAAATGTGCATTTTTATCGAACAAAGGAACAGGAAAAATATAGGTTTACCTATACATCCTTGGTAAACTCGTACACGTTAGCAAAAACGTAGGGAGAGTGGGATCAATGCTTGAACTAATAAATGAAATACACTCACCAAGTAAGGAATACAAAGTTGAAATTAATAAACGTTTGAGTGATAAGCTTTTAGAAATTGACGTTTACTGTTGGGATAGTGAATGGGAAACATGGATTTAAAAGTCTACGGGCTTCTCACTCACAGACAGCTTAGAAAATGCATTGGAGATTGCTAAGGAAAAACTTAAGGCTTTTTCAGGCGAGACAATGGAGTAAGTTGGGAATTATGAATGTTTTTAAATGGTTATAAGTGAGTAAAACACTATATCTATCAGGAGGGAAGCGTATGAAAAACAATTGGATCCTCAACGAGAAATTTGCAGGTGGCGGCTTAAGTGAAATGCTTGAGTGGCGTTGTGAGCCTGAAAAATGGTTCTTGGACAAAGCCTCCTCACAACTTGTTTTAGAAACGGATAAGGAAACAGATTATTGGCAAAAGACACATTATGGGTTTCAGGCTGATAATGGGCATTTTCTCTATACAAAAACAAGCAAGAATTTTAGGATGACAACAAAGGTTAAAGCTTCACCTAAATCAAAGTACGATCAAGCAGGGCTGATGATTAGATTTTCTGAAAATGTCTGGGTGAAAACGTCTTTGGAGTACATACCAGATGGAATAAGCAAGCTAGGAGCAGTTGTTACTAATAGAGGGTATTCTGATTGGTCTACACAATATGCAGACTACAACGGTGGACACATCTATTATCGAATCTCTAAAATTGAGCAAAATTGCTATGTTGACTTTTCCTGGGATGGTGAGAACTGGAGCCAAATTCGAATAGCTCACCTAGACATTCCGGAACATGCAACGATTCTAGCAGGATTGTATGCTTGTAGTCCTCAAGGGGAAGACCAAGAGGTTCGCTTTGATTTTCTTAAGATAGAAGAGCTTGGGGATGATCCAGCTGTTGCTTATATATAACAATTTGTGGGGGAGTTGCTAAATGGGAATGAGATCGATAAAGGGTAGCATCCTCACTGTATTATTTCTGCTAGAGATCGGTGCGCTGGTTGCGTTTAGCTATTGGGGATATCAAATCAATGCTGGGGGAGCAGTCAAAATCATCATGGCGGTCGCGACACCGTTGGTGATTGCTATCTTATGGGGAGTGTTTCTTGCGCCAAAGGCTTCGCTCCCTATCATCTCCTATCCGGTACGAACTGCGCTAAAGCTAGTTGTGTTTGTTGTTGCTTCGGCAGCTTTGTATACAACTGGGAGGATCATGCTCGGGGCTTTATTCCTGATATTGTCCCTCCTTATTGTGGCAGCAGTGTTCATCTTAAAGCTATATGACGTTAAGATTTGAAGGGATTTAACGTATCACTTTTTTGATGGACAATTAGTTTTTATAGATATTAAGTTTAATAAACTCTAATCTTTCTGCTTAATAAACTGAAAGAATGGAGAAACAAAAATATGTTTTTTAAAAAGAAAATCAAAACGATAGATACAGAGTTAAATGAACTTTCACAAATTTTTTTTTTAGATCAGGAAGGTTCCTTTCCAAAACAAAAGGTTCTTATCTCGATTCCAAACGATAATTCAATAGATAGTTTAAAGCTTATCGATGATTATCTTGAAGCAATAAGGGAAGAAAACGAGCTAGAAGAGATTTATAATAGCCTTGTACTTAGACTAGGGGCATATGTCGGTGAAGTAATTAAAAGCAATTCTAAAAAAGATTATCACTGGTACGATTTTAAGACAGCGAAAAAATTACAACCGTCAATTAAAAATTGGGAAGAACAAATCGGAACAGCGGCAATCTTACATTCAGCTGAAACTGGTGAAATGACATTTCCTATCAATAGAGTTTGTAAATTTATTGATAACGGTTCTGAGGATAGCTTATATTCCTATGCTAAAATAATGATTTGATCTCTTTCATTCATAAATCTTGTACGAAGATGTTACTGCAAAAGGTGGTAACATCTTTTTATTTCCGAAATAATACTCGGACTTTATGTAAAAAGTACTTAATTAAGAAACTAATTGAACTTCAAATCATAATAAAATATAATTTGTATCAAAAGAACTAGCTAGATCAATAGCTTTTATTAAAATAATAAAGTGAGGAAGCACAGATGAATTCCACCTTAGAAGATTCGGCAACCTTATTCGCAATCTATAATTCCCTTTTCGAGCTTAATCCAGATCCATGCTATGCTTTAGATCAAAGTGGAAGGTTTATACTTATTAACAAAACAGCAAGTGACAAAACAGGATATACGAACGAGGAATTATCTGAACTTTCTTTCCTTGATATTATAAAAGAAGAATTCAAAGAATCTATGAATGAATTATTTATAGATGTATTAACAAATAAAAAAAGAAGAAGCTACGAGGTTTCTATAATACACAAGAAAGGGTTTACAATTGAATTATATGGGACCTCAGTTCCTGTTATGGTTGGGGATGAGGTAATTGGGATTGCAGGTATTGTTAAGGATATAACAAATAGTAATCATATTCAAAGAGAATTAGAGCATACAAAAACAGAAATAGAGAGCGTTTTCAATAGCATCGATGTATGCGTATGGTCAACTGATTTTCAGCATGAGGAGGTATTTCAAATCTCTTCTGCATGCTTGAAGATATACGGTTATTCTCAAGAGGATTTTATCGGAAATCCTAATTTATGGATGGAGGTTATTCATCCTGAGGATATCGCTAAAGTTGAAAAGATGCAACAAAAATTAACAACGGGTAAGCCACTAAAATTGGAATATCGAATAATTGATGCTAATCAAAATGTGAAATGGGTATCAAATTTTACTACCCCAATCTTTAATGAAACAGGTGAGTTGATTCGGCTTAATGGGGTTGTGTCAGATATTCATCAACGCCGAATTGCTGAGGAACAACTTGAATTTATGGCCTTTCATGATGAATTAACACAATTACCAAATCGGAGACGGTTTGAAAAGCTTTTAAATAAGTCAATTGTAAAGGCCAAAAAAGCTAATACGAAATTGGCGATTTTCTTCTATGATCTTGATCAATTTAAATGGATTAATGATACACTCGGACATACGGTAGGAGACAAAGTATTAAAAGTTATAGCAAAGCGTTTGAAGGATGCTGTAGGTAAAGAAGACATCGTTTCAAGAATGGGTGGAGACGAGTTTATTATCTTATTAAAAGATATAAAAGACGTTAAGCAAGCTGAAAAAATGGCGCAAAAGGTAGTTGATACGACACTTAAACCAATCTACTTAGGGAAAAGGAAGTATGTTTTTACTGCAAGTATGGGAATAAGTATGTTTCCAGACCAAGCAAATAAGGTAGAAAAGCTTATTACCTATGCGGATCAAGCACTGAATTCGGCAAAGATGGATGGAAAGAACACATTTAAATTATACCAAACTGATTATTCAGGTGAATTATCTAGAAAATTAGAAATCCACCAAGCCTTACAACAGGCATTAGGTAACAAAGAGTCAATGTCCGTAAACTATCAACCAATTATAGATATGCAAACGGAACGTATAGCAGGATTTGAAGCACTTTTACGCTGGAATGACCCAACATTAGGAACAGTTTCCCCCTCAGAATTCATACCAATTGCAGAGGAATCCGGATTAATTATGCAGCTTGGTGAGTGGGTGATCCGCACAACATGTAAACAATTTTCTGAATTATATAAGAATTGCAATGCGTCTCCTTATTTATCTATTAATGTTTCAACAAGGCAATTTGAAAACGAAAGCTTTGTTAGAAAGCTTTCGTTAATCTTAGAAGAGACGAATTTTAATCCTAAGCTGCTTAAAATTGAATTAACTGAAAGTATTATGATGAAGGATGTAGAGAAAACGATAGAACAGCTGAAAGGCTTAAATGACTTAGGAATAGAAGTTTTTCTCGATGACTTTGGGACAGGTTATTCATCACTAAATTACTTAGGCGAGCTTCCAATTAGTACGCTTAAAATTGATCGTTCATTTATACAAGGTATCGATGATTTAGGGAAAGAGGCAATTGTACGAACGATTATATCGATGGCTAATAGTTTAGAAAAGGGAATCATCGCAGAAGGTGTTGAAAAAGAATGCCAGTTGTTATATTTGTTGAATAATGGTTGTCACAATATCCAAGGTTATTTATTTAGTAAGCCGGTCCCTTTTAAGGATATTATCGACTTGATAAATAAAGGGATTCCAGGAAGAACAAGTTGAAGGAGAAATTCACTGCTTCTTCTATAATTTTTAAATACACTTAACGGTTCAAAACCCTTCTTTAAAAGAGCAAGAAGGGTTTTTAGTCATTCAATAGGTGGGCTTGTCAAGAAAAGTGTGTAAGTTATTCTAGATATTTCTTCACACGTTCCTTTAGGTGGTCATGAACTAATAGTTGATTCATGACCATAGCCCATTGCTGGATGCGTCCACCATCC